>CAMBDR010000033.1 GCA_945864765.1 Janthinobacterium lividum
CACCAAGGGTGCAGGGCGTATCGCTGAAGTGGGCGCACGCTTTGCTCTGGATGCGATGCCCGGTAAGCAAATGGCGATTGACGCCGATTTGAACGCCGGCCTGATCGCCGAAGCCGAAGCGCGCAAGCGCCGTACCGAAGTGGCGCAAGAAGCCGAATTTTATGGCGCGATGGACGGTGCCAGTAAATATGTACGCGGCGATGCCATTGCCGGCATTATGGTGACGGTGATTAATATCGTGGGGGGCTTGCTGGTGGGTATGCTACAACACGACATGGCCTTTGCCGATGCGCTGAAAAACTATACCTTGCTGGCCATTGGTGACGGTTTGGTGGCGCAAATTCCTTCGCTGATCATTTCAACCGCAGCGGGTATGATTGTGTCGCGGGTGGCCAGTGAGCAAGATATCGGGAGTCAGTTAGTGAATCAATTATTCATGAAGCCGCAAGTCATGGGCATTTCCGCTGCCATTATCGGTGGCATGGGCTTGATTCCCGGTATGCCGCATCTCTCCTTCCTGTTTTTGGCTGCGGCTTTGGGTGGTTCTTCGTATTTCCTGGTCCGGCGCGCCAAAATAGCCGCCGATGCCGCCACCGCCGCCGCTGCTGAAGAAGCCGCGCCGGAAGTCGCACCCAACCCGGTGAGTGAAGAAGCAAGTTGGCAAGACGTGTTACCGGTCGATACCCTGGGCCTGGAAGTGGGTTACCGCCTGATTCCCCTGGTTGATCGCGGTCAAGGTGGCGAATTGCTCAAGCGGATTAAAGGGATACGCAAAAAGTTTGCCCAGGAAGTGGGTTTTCTGGCACCACCCGTGCATATTCGCGACAATCTGGAACTTAAACCATCGGCTTACCGCATCGCCTTCAAAGGGGTGGAAGTGGGGGCGGGTGAAGCCTTTAACGGCCAGTTTTTGGCAATTAACCCCGGCATGGCCAGCGGCACCTTGCCCGGCGTGGTAACCAGTGACCCGGCCTTTGGCTTGCCTGCCATCTGGATTGACGCCAACTTGAAAGAACAGGCGCAAACCATGGGTTATACCGTGGTCGATGCGGGCACCGTGGTGGCCACTCATATGAATCACCTGATTACCACTCACGCCGCCGAATTGCTGGGGCGGCAAGAGGTGCAAGCCTTGCTCGACCATTTGGGCAAAGACAATCCCAAACTGGTAGAAGACCTGGTGCCGAAGATGATGTCACTCTCGTCGCTGCAAAAAGTGTTGCAAAACCTGTTGATGGAAGGGGTGCATATTCGCGATATGCGCTCGATTATTGATGCCTTGTCCGAGTACACCATGACCACGCAAGACCCGGCCGAATTGACCGCTCTGGTACGCATTGCCTTGGGCCGCGCGATTGTGCAGCAAATTTTCCCATCCGAGAGTGAGTTGTCGGTGATGACGCTGGATAATCGTCTGGAGCGGCTGTTAATGCAAGCCTTACAAGCCAGTGGGCCGGATGGCGCGGGCATCGAACCCGGTTTGGCTGATACTTTGGTGCAACAAGCCGGGCAAGCGGTGCGGCAACAGGAACAAATGGGTTTAACACCGGTTTTATTGGTGCCCGGCCCCTTGCGCACCTTGTTGGCGCGCTTCTTGCGCCGTACTTTGCCGCAATTAAAAGTCTTGTCGCATGCCGAAATTCCAGATTCAAAAACCATACGCGTCACCAGTTTGGTGGGAGGACAATAATTTTGCCGCAAAAACACGCTATACTAAAAGCAGATGAATACCAAGGGAGGGAATGATGAAGCTGTTGAGTAGGTTAATTTTTACGCTGGTGTTGGGGTGGATGTTGTCAGGCTGTGGAGAAAAATCGGCTTACGAAGAAAAAGCGGAAGTCGATGCAAAACAAAGGGCGGAAGAAAATAAAGCCGCCCATGAGGCCCGCAAATAAGGCAGGCCAACAAGGTACGCAAATGAGTTAATAACTACCCATGAAATCCTTCTTACCCACTTCAACCCCGTTGTGGCGTAACAAGGCATAGGCGGTGGTTACGTGGAAGAAAAATTGCGGTAAGCCATAGCCGAGCAAGTATTGCTGACCGGTCATTTTTCTTTCCTTGGGCGTGCCGGGGCGCAGTACGATGTCCATTTCTTCGCTGCCGGCAAACTGGGCTTCGGTTAAGCCATCCAGCAAGGCCAGGGTTTTGCTGATGCGCGCTTGCAAATCGGCAAAGCTTTGCTCATTGTCTTCATACGCGGGCACTTCCTGGCGCGCCAGGCGCAGGGGTACGCCCTTGGCAAAATCACTGGCAATTTGTACCTGGCGGATCAGGCTAAACATATCGGGAAACAGGCGCGCCTGCAATAGCGCGCCCGGCTCAAAATTCTTGGCGCTGGCGTGCGCCTCTGCTTTGCTTAAAATATCGCTTAAGCTGGTGAGCATTTGGCGGAACACGGGCACGCTGGCGGAATACATGGAAATGGTCATAACAACTCCTGGTTGAAAAACAATACAGCAACAAAACAACAAAGCCACAAAGGGCGGCAGCGCGCCCGATTATAGCGGGTTTATGGTGGCTTTATCGTGGATTTATGGCAAATTACGTGCCCGTTACAGCACTAACCGGGGCTGCTTGTTCGATAATTTCAAAACTATGGGTGATTTCTGCCGTTTTTGCCAGCATGATGGAGGCCGAGCAATACTTGTCATGCGATAAATTGATGGCGCGCTCCACTGCTTCGGGCTTGAGATTTTGCCCGCGCACGGTAAAGTGAAAATGGATTTTGGTGAAGACCTTGGGCTCGGTTTCTGCCCGTTCTGCCTTTAAGCTCACTTCGCAACCCAATACCTGTTGGCGGCTGCGTTTGAGAATCAACACCACATCGTAGGCGGTACAGCCGCCCGTGCCGAGTAACACCATTTCCATCGGGCGCGGTGCCAAATTGTGGCCGCCGCCATCGGGTGCGCCATCCATTACCACCGCATGGCCAGAGCCGGTTTCTGCCAAAAATGACATGCCGGCCGGGCCAGTCCAGCTTACTTTGCATTCCATAATGATCGTCCTGAGAGATTGGGAAAGGGCTTATTGTAGCCGAGATCTTTATTGTGAGTATGGTGCGCCGCAGCACGGCGAATAGATTCTGGCAAGATATAAATTTGCTTAAGAAACATTTCGCGTTTCGTCAAGGAAACGGTTATCATTCTACGCGGCCAGATTATCCATGCTGGTCGATGAGGTGAGTGGTGGGGCTGATTTTGATCAAATCAGGCCGAATTTTTTGCGACAGTGGTAGCTTGAATAAAGGTTGAGAAGATGAGACGTTGGACAAAAGTGAGCCGGAACATTGGCCTGAACATCGCTTTGAACATAGGCTTGGGCCTGTGCCTGGCCTGCACTGTGCAAGGTGCGGCAGCCGAAGATAAGGCTGATTTGAATTTGGTGAATAAATTGCGCGATGAGGGTATTAATCGCTCCAAGGTGATGGAAACCTTAAGTGTGCTCACCGATGAAATTGGACCACGGCTAACGGGGTCTCCCGGTTTAAAAAAAGCCAGCGAATGGACGCGCGCCAAGTTGAGCGAATGGGGTTTGCAAAACAGCCACGCCGAGAATTTTGGCCCGTTTGGCCGGGGCTGGACCCTGGAGCATAGTAGCTTGCGCATGCTTAGCCCACTTCAGGTGGATTTACACGCGATTCCCAAGGCTTGGACGCCCGGCACCAATGGCCTGCAACGCGCCAAAGTGGTGTATGCCAAAATCGAGACCGAAGAAGATATAGCCAAATGGAAGGGCAAATTGGCGGGCGCAATTGTGCTGCGCGACGCGCTACGCCCGACCAAGCTGCATTTCAAGCCCGATGCCACGCGTATTTCTGAGCAGGAAATGGCTGAAACTCTGAAGATGGAACTGGCCGCCCCACCCACCGGGCGGGTGCGCGACTTTGCTAAAATTCTCAAACAGCGCGAGCTGGAGAAAAAGTTGTATCCATTTTTTATTGAAGAAAAAGTGGTCGCTACACTCAATGGTTCGCATGGCGATGATGGGGCGATCTTTGTCCAGGGCGGTGGTTCGTATAAAACCGGTGAATCGCCAGGCGTGCCCAATTTGGTGTTGGAAGCGGAAACCTATAATCGGCTGTTTCGCCTGGTGGAAAAGAAAAAAGACGTAACGCTGGAGCTGGATGTCAAAGTGGCCTTTAATGCCGAAGACCCGGATGCCGTGGTCAATGTGCTGGCCGATATGCCGGGCAGTGATAAAAAAGATGAAATCGTGATGTTGGGCGGCCATCTGGATTCCTGGCATGGCGGCACCGGGGCGACTGACAATGCGGCCGGGGTTGCGGTTGCGATGGAAGCGATGCGCATCCTGAAAGCCGTTGGCTTTAAACCGCGTCGCACCATCCGCATTGGCTTATGGGGTGGCGAAGAGCAAGGTTTATTGGGTTCGCGCGCGTTTGTTAAAAAATGGCTGGCCAGCCGCCCGGAACAGTTGGACCCCAAACAAAAGGATTTGCCCAGCTTTTTGCAAAAGCCAGCCGGGCCGCTCAGTTTCAAGCCTTTGCACGGCAAAGTCTCGGCCTATTACAATCTTGATGGTGGTAGCGGCAAAATTCGCGGTGTGTATGGCGAAGGCAATGTGGCCATCAAGCCGATTTTTGAGGCCTGGCTGGCACCGTTTCAGGATATGGGGGCTGGCAACGTGACGATGCAAAAAACCATGGGCACCGATCACCAGAGTTTTGATAATGTTGGTGTGCCCGGTTTTCAATTCATTCAGGATGAACTGGATTATTTCAGCCGCACCCATCATTCCAATCTGGATGTGTATGACAAGGTGCAAAAGGGCGATATGATGCAGGCGGCCATCATCATGGCCAGTTTTGTGGCGCACACGGCCAACCGCGATGACATGCTGCCGCGCAAGCCCTTGCCGCAAGATCCACCCAAGGCCGAGCCTGACCTGGCAGATATGAAGCCGGATGCCCATCCTCACCCCTGATCTCATCATGGGCCGCGCCATCAAAAAGACTGCCCGGTGCCGCCTTTTTGATGATGCGGCTTGTTTTTATTCTTTAGGTCTTGACACGCGCATAAAATCCAGCTTATAATTTCCGGCTTTCCGTGCGCTCTGGGAAGAGATAAGGTTGTGTCCATGGTTATTGCATGGAACCGCCATTTTGAGCGTTTACATCTATTAGGAAGTCAGCATGAAAACATTTTCCGCTAAAGACCATGAGGTCCAGCGTGATTGGTTCGTGATTGACGCGACGGACAAGATCCTCGGGCGTGTTGCCAGCGAAGTGGCACTCCGACTACGCGGCAAGCATAAACCAGAATTTACTCCTCACGTCGATACCGGTGATTTTATCATCATCGTCAATGCAGCCAAACTGCGCGTGACGGGCACCAAAGCCCAGAACAAAATCTACTATCGTCATACCGGCTACCCCGGCGGTATCTACGAAACCAATTTCCAAAAGATGCAACAGCGTTTTCCAGGGCGCGCCCTCGAAAAAGCGGTCAAAGGCATGTTGCCTAAAGGCCCGCTCGGCTATGCAATGATCAAGAAGCTGAAAGTCTATGCCGATGGCTCCCATCCGCATTCGGCTCAGCAACCCAAGCCTCTCGCCCTGTAAGGAATAGACATGATCGGTAATTACAATTATGGAACCGGCCGTCGCAAAAGTGCAGTGGCTCGCGTTTTTATCAAGCTTGGCTCAGGCCAAATTATTGTCAACGGCAAACCAGCCGCCGAATACTTTTCGCGCGAAACCGGTTTGATGGTGATTCGTCAACCGCTGGAATTGACCAACAACGTCGAACGCTTTGACATCAAAGTCAACGTCAACGGTGGTGGTGAATCCGGCCAGGCGGGTGCAGTGCGTCATGGCATTACCCGCGCCCTGATCGATTTCGATGCAACACTCAAGCCAGAACTGTCGAAAGCCGGTTTTGTTACGCGTGATGCACGTGAAGTTGAACGTAAAAAGGTCGGTTTGCGCAAAGCACGTCGCGCCAAACAGTTCTCCAAGCGTTAATCGGTTTTACCTGTTTTGCAATCTGGCCGCCCGGTTTTGCCCGGCGGCTTTTTTGTCTTTGGGGCATGCACTTGTAATTGCCGCTCGGGGTTGCCACTTTCGCGTGCAAACTGCGCTACAATACAGGTCTATTTTTTTACCTTGTTTTTTACGCTGTTTTGTCGTTTTTATTTGAGTCTCATTTATTCAATTGCCTGGAAGGAGCAGACATGATCAAGGTTGGTATTGTTGGCGGCACCGGTTATACAGGTGTGGAATTGCTGCGTTTTCTGTCGCAACACCCGCAAGTGCGCTTGCATGCGATTACGTCCCGTAAAGACGACGGTATGCCAGTCGCCGAAATGTTTCCTTCCTTGCGCGGCAAGGTCAATTTGGCATTTTCGTCGCCGGAAACAGCGCAACTTGATCAATGTGACGTGGTGTTCTTCGCCACCCCGCATGGTGTGGCCATGGCGCAAGCGCCGCAACTGCTGGCAGCAGGCGTTAAAGTGATTGATTTGGGGGCCGATTTTCGTTTGCACGATGTGGCAGTATTTGAAAAATGGTATGGCATCGAGCATACCTGCCCGGAAATTCTGGCCGAAGCGGCCTATGGTTTGGTGGAATTGAATCGCGACGCGATTCGTTCTGCGCGGCTGGTAGCCAACCCCGGCTGTTATCCAACCACGATACAACTCGGGTTTTATCCACTGTTGAAAGCCGGCGTGATTGATGCCAGCCATTTATTGGCCGATTGCGCCTCGGGCGTGTCCGGTGCCGGGCGCAAGGCAGAAATGGCCATGTTGTTTTCTGAAACCAGCGATAATTTTAAAGCCTACGGTGCCAGCAAACATCGCCACACCCCGGAAACCGTGCAACAATTGCGCCGCCTGACGGACGATAAAGTGGGTTTGGTGTTCACCCCGCATCTGGTGCCGATGATACGCGGCATGCATTCAACCTTGTATGGCCGTTTGACCCGTGAGATTGATGATGCCGCGCTGCAAGCCTTGTTTGAAGAGGCTTATCGGGATGAAGCTTTCATCGATGTCCTGCCCTTTGGTTCGCACCCGGACACCCGTTCCACCCGTGGCTCCAATATGCTGCGCATCGCCTTGCATCGGCCACAGGGTGACGACACGCCCGGCGACACCGTGGTGGTGCTGGTGGTGCAGGATAATTTGGTCAAGGGTGCAGCGGGCCAGGCGATTCAGTGTATGAATTTGATGTTTAATCTGGAAGAGCGCTGCGGCCTTGGCCAAATTCCTCTGATGCCGTAAATCCCCATGTCATTGAAGCGCTCATCCTGGTTTCGCTCATGGTTTGGCTTAGACCCCCTGTCTTTGCCAAGCATGACCATCCGGCAAAAATGGCCATGGCCATGGCGGCTGGCTTTGTTGGTGCTGGCTTTGGCGGTGTTTGGTTTGACGCTGTGGTGGGCCTACACCTTGGGGCGCGGCGGCATGGGCAATATCAAAAACCTCGGCAGCTTGGAGCAACAACTGGTGCAATTGACCAAAGAGCGGGATAAATTATTGAGCGAGGCCAATGCCGCCGAGTCCAAGTTAAATATGGAACACGCAGCCCAGCAGCAGTGGATGAAACAAGCCAAAAGCCTGGAGCTGGAAACGAATCGCTTAAAAGAAGACCTGGCCTTTTTTGAAAGTTTGATTCCTGCCGATATTGGCCAGCGCGGGATTGCGATTCGGCGCATGAATGTTGAGACTGTGGCCGGTAATCAGTTGCGCTATCGGGTGCTGGTGATGCAAGGCGGTGGCAAGGGCGCGGCAGAATTTAACGGCGCATTGCAATTGCTGGTGAATGGACAGCAAGCGGGTAAAGGGGTAGTGTTGCAGTTTCCCGATGCCAAGGCGCAAAATACCGAGCAATTTAAAATTGGATTTAAACATTACCAGCGGCTCGAAGGCGTCATCACGCTGCCCGACGGCATGCTGGCCAAAACGGTGCAGGCAAGGGTGTTGGAGCGTGGCCAAATACGGGCGCAACAATCGGCGAATTTGTGAGGAAATAATTATGTTTGGACGAAATTCTAAAAGTACCATCGAAAGTTTAATCGGTGGTGCAACCCGGATACAGGGCGATATTCTCTTCAAAGGCGGTTTGCGCATCGATGGCCAGGTGTTTGGCAATGTGCGCGCCGAGCCGGGACAAGCCAGTTTGCTGATTATTTCCGAGCAGGCGCGGATTGAAGGTGAAGTCCACGGTGCCCATTTAATTGTTAATGGAGAAATTATTGGCCCTGTTTTCTCCAGTGAATTACTTGAATTACAGCCAAAAGCCCGTATTATTGGAGATGTGAGTTATAAACGTCTGGAAATGCATGGCGGTGCCTTGGTTTCGGGTAAGTTGACGCATGATCAGGCGGGCGAACAGGTATTGCAATTGGCGGCACCGTTGGCAGTTCAAGCGTAAGAAGTCAACTCAGTCTATAATAGCCCGCAACCGGATTGATTATGCCGTTTCAGGCGTATTTGGAATTGTTTGCAATTTAATTTTTGTACCATCACAGGAGTTCATCATGAATGCTGTCACCGACATGCCCGCACCGCTGGTTTTTACCGATAGCGCGGCATCCAAGGTTGCCGAATTGATCGAGGAAGAAGGCAATCCCGAATTAAAATTACGTGTCTTTGTCCAGGGCGGTGGCTGTTCCGGCTTCCAATATGGCTTTACTTTTGATGAAGTGGTGAATGACGACGATACCACCATGGTGAAAAATGGCGTATCGCTATTAATCGACGCCATGAGCTATCAATATCTGGTGGGCGCAGAAATTGATTATAAAGACGATTTGGAAGGCGCGCAGTTTGTCATTAAAAACCCGAATGCGACTTCAACTTGCGGCTGCGGTTCCTCGTTTACGCCTTGATTTACCCCGCTTTACCCTGAAAATACGGCAGCATTTTGTTGCCGTATTTTGCGCTATTACCGCTATCACCGCCCCTCTCTGGGTGGGCCGCGCCAAACGGTTTTTGAACCCGGCGCGGAGCAATTCCCGCCGAAACTCATTTCATACCAAAAATAAAAGCCTGTGCCAGTGTCCCAGCCCGGATTGATCAGGCTCGCCGCGCCCGAGCTGGTTTGGGGGCGAGTATCACCCTGGGAAAAAAATGCGCTGCTCGCCATCGATTGGGCGAGAGCGTTTTCACCCAGCCAATAGCAGGTGAATTCGGGAGCCGTCACCATGGTGGTGGGGGTACAGGGTGCGCCAAAGCCGCTGATCGAACCATCGGCATTGGCTTTAAATACGCCAGTCCAAAGTACGGGCGGCGCACCCGCGACCGGGTTGCTACCTTTATAGGCGCGCGTGGTGAGGCCAAAGGTTTCGCCAGTTTGGGCATTGTAGAGCGGAACCCGTGTGGGCAGGGTTTCCACCACCAGGCTTTCCAGGAAAGTGATGCCAGCTTGCCCCGCCGCGCCATATTGTTGGGTTGGAAAATGGCAAGCCTTCAGATATTTGAAACTGGCATTACCACCATCCGGCGCAAGTGATGCAAACAGGCGCGCCAGCATGGGGGCAGGTGAAGGTGTCGGGGCAGGCGTTGGGCTGGTCACGCTGCCCGTATTGGTGCTGCCGCCGCCACCCCCACCACACGCGACCAGTGCGGTGCCCAGGGTAAAGCAGCAGAAACCGTTGCAAAAGAGAGTAGAGGTGCGCATAAAGTTCCGGGTTCAAAGTTCATCAATCAAAGCGTTAGCGTAAGCGTAAAACGCTGTGAGGTAAACCGGATTTTGGCGGATTTTGTTTGATTGATGATGATCTGTGCCGTGGCGGCTCAGGATGTTGCTGAAATACCCGTCCAGAGCTTCATGCCGGGTAGCAGGCACCCAAAATGCGCCCACCCCTGGCACCGGTCACGTGCGGTAAATTGCCATTTTCAGCGTGGACATGGCGGTACGCCAACCAGGCAAAGGCCAGTCCTTCCACCTGAGCCGGTGCCACGCCCAGGCTGGCGGTGCTATCGACCGTGATGCCCGGTAAGGCTTGTGCCAGTAATTGACACAGATGGCGGTTATTGGCCCCACCACCACACACATATAGCGCAGTCAGTTGGGTGCTGCAGCGCAACAACATGTCGGCGATGCTTTGTGCGGTGAAAGCGCACAGGGTGGCTTGCACATCGACGGCGCTGATGCGCGAGAAGTGGCGCACATGTTGTTGCAGCCAGTCCAGGTTAAACAGATCGCGCCCGGTGCTTTTGGGCAGTGGGCGTGCCAAAAAAGGCTCGGCCAGCAAGCGTTGCAAAAGGGAAGGATGGCAGCGGCCGCTGGCAGCCCATTCGCCATCGGCATCATAGGCGCGTTGGCGCTGCAAATTGATCCAGTCATCCAACAAGGCATTGCCCGGCCCGGTATCACAACCTTCGACCCGACCATCGCCATGCAGCACGCTGATATTACTCATGCCACCGATATTGACCACAGCGCGGCACTCGCCCGCCTTGGCAAACAGGGCCTGATGAAAGGCCGGCACCAGCGGCGCGCCTTGGCCGCCAGCGGCAATATCGCGGCTGCGAAAATCGGCTATGACATCAATGCCGGTCAATTCGGCTAACAACGCAGGGTTTTGGCTTTGGCGGGTGTAGCCCAGTTCGGGGCGGTGGCGTATGGTTTGCCCATGTGCGCCCAGGGCGCGGATTTGCTTGGCGGGTACGCCAGCTTGCTGCAAAACCAGGGTGACTGCGGCGGCGTAGAGTTGCGCCAATTCATTGCTGGCCAGCGCTTCGCGTTCAATTTCATTCTCGCCTGCTTGCTGCAGGGCCATAAATTGCTGGCGCAAGCGGGTGGAAAAAGGTAGCCAGGCGTGCGTCAGCGTGCGGCAGGTGCTGTGCTGATCAGAAAATTCGGCCAATACTGCATCGACACCATCCATGCTGGTGCCAGACATCAGGCCGATATACAGATTGCGGGTCTCAGTTTCCATCATCTGTTTCCATCATCATGTTGCCATCATCAGCATGTACTGGCCTTGCGGTTTAGCGCATCGATACCAGGCGGTTGGCTCCCGGCGTTGCATTTGGACGCAGCAAGGCAAAGCGGTGGATCATTTCCCCCGCCACATCATGGAAATGCGCCATTTGATTCGATGTCAGCGGTGCCTGATTGGGAATGTCGATCGAGAGCGGATCACGCGCTTCGTTGCTAACCCGAAACTCATAATGCAAATGGGGGCCGGTGGCCCAGCCAGTACTGCCCACATAACCAATTAAATCGCCTTGGCGCACTTGGCTACCCCTGTGGATGCCGGGAGCAAAGCGACTCATATGCGCATAGGCGGTGCTGTAATTGGACCAATGCTTGATCACTACCTGATTGCCGTAGCCATTTTGCACGCCAACGAATTCAACCAGGCCATCACCGGCCGCGCGAATCGGTGTGCCCGTGGCGGCGGCAAAATCGACGCCTTTATGTTGCTTCCATTGGCCCGAAATCGGGTGTACCCGCATCGAAAAGCCGGACGAGATGCGTGAAAATTCGAGGGGCGACTTGAGGAAGGCTTTTTTCAGCGATTTACCGTCGAAGGTGTAATAACCGCCGCTGCGTTCATTGCCGGGTTCTTCAAACCACACCGATTGATAGGTATTGTTGGCATTGGAAAACTCACCCGCCAATACGCGCCCGGCGCGCACGAATTCGCCATCTTGCCAAAATGTTTCGTAGACCACATTAAAGTGATCACCCCGGCGCAAATCGGTCGCGAAATCGATATTGGTTTCAAACATCTCGATGATTTGCTTGGCGATATTGCCGGGAATTTGCGCCGCGTCGGTGGCGGCATAGAGCGAAGATTTGATATCGCCGGTATGCATTTCAATGCGACGTTCCAGCTTGCTGGCCACTTCGCTGGCACTAAAATGATCGCCTTGACGTTGTATCAGCAGGTTTTTGACCGGGCCGTCTTGGGCGTCCGAGATTCTGGCACGCAGTTCCAGTAATTCGCCCTCGTCATTCATTTCCACATGCACGCGCTTACCGTTTTTTAACTGCAATAGCGCACGGGCAGTTTTATCGGTTTTGATGAAATTGGCAGCGGCGACGTCGTGTACACCCAGGCGCTGTAGCAAGCTGGCCAACGAATCGCCGGTGCCAATATTTTCTTCGCGTATATAATGTTGATCTTGATTCTCGGCGTTGGCAATTTGCTGGCTAAAATCGGGTAATTCGATTTCTTTGGCCAACAGCGTAACGGGCAGGTCGGCAGCGTCAGGTGCGAGTGGGACAACCCCGAAGGCACCGAAAGCGCAGATGGCTAAAACCACCGCTGTGCCGGACATGAGACGAGATTTGCGCACTAAACCAAATAATGGGCGGTCAACGCGGTGTAAATGTTCTTGTGTAGTCATGCAATCAGTTAAAATTTGGCCTTGCGTCGATAACTGTTTTGTAGTGTGTTATCTTACGGCAAGATTAATCAGGTGCTGCATTATAGCAAACTCTGAAAATTTTGCTCCTTTTATTTTATCTTTATGACGGCAATATGGAAATCTCTGCTAATAAATTATTGCAAGACAATGGTGATAGTGATTCAATTAAAAAAGAAGTCACTTTTTCAGATCGGGTGATCGAGTCGCTCGCCATTGCGAAACGGGGCGTCGATGAATTATTGATAGAAACCGAGTTCGCGCGCAAGCTGGCGCGTAGCGAAGCGACGGGCAAACCCTTGCGTATCAAGCTGGGTTTGGATCCCACGGCCCCGGATTTACACCTTGGCCACACGGTGGTCTTGAATAAAATGCGCCAATTGCAAGACCTTGGGCATACCGTGATCTTCCTCATTGGCGACTTTACTTCGATGATTGGTGATCCTTCCGGCCGCAACACCACCCGCCCGCCCTTGACGCGGGAGCAAATTGAAGCCAATGCGCAAACTTATTTCGCGCAAGCCAGTTTGGTGCTGGACCCGGCGCGCACCGAAATTCGCTCTAACTCAGAATGGTCGGATAAATTAGGGGCGCGCGGCATGATCCAACTGGCGTCGCGCTACACGGTGGCGCGCATGATGGAGCGTGACGACTTTACCAAGCGCTTTAAAGAAGGCATTGCCATTTCGGTGCATGAGTTTTTATACCCGCTGATGCAGGGGTATGACTCGGTGGCTTTGGCGTCGGATCTGGAATTGGGCGGCACCGATCAAAAATTCAATTTATTGGTTGGACGCGAGTTGCAAAAAGATTACGGCCAAGAGCCGCAATGTATTTTGACCATGCCTTTGCTGGAAGGCCTGGATGGCGTGGAAAAAATGTCCAAGTCGAAAAACAACTATATTGGTATTACCGAAGTGCCCAACACCATGTTTGCCAAAATCATGAGTATTTCCGATGTGATGATGTGGCGCTATTACGAGCTGCTGTCGTTCCGCTCGCTGGGCGAGATTGAGCAATTCAAGCGTCAGGTGGCGGAGGGCGCTAATCCACGGGATATTAAAGTGGCGCTGGGTAAAGAAATCGTCACGCGCTTTCATAATGCGGCGGCGGCGGATGATGCACTGACGGATTTTGTGAATCGTTCCAAGGGCGGGATTCCCGACGAGGTGGCGGACGTGCATTTGACGGGCGCGCCGTTGGCGATTGGGCCGCTGCTGAAACAAAGCGGTTTATGTGCTTCGACTGGGGAAGCCTTGCGTATGATTGATCAAAACGGCGTGAAAATTGATGGTGCGGCGGTGAGCGATAAAAGTTTAAAGTTGGAGGCGGGCCAATTTGTGATCCAGGTCGGCAAGCGTAAATTTGCCCGCATCCATTTGAGCGCGTAGTTTTTATGATTGCCTTATTACAGCGCGTCAGCCATGCGCGGGTGGAAGTGGCGGGTGAAGTCATTGGCCAAATCGGCCCCGGTTTAATGGTATTGCTGTGTGCCGAGCGCAATGATACTGAACGCCTGGCCGATGCTTTGCTGACCAGGTTGCTCGGCTACCGGGTATTTTCCGATGAGGCCGGCAAAATGAACCGCAGCGTGCGTGATGTGGCGGGCGGGTTGTTGCTGGTGCCGCAATTCACTTTGGCGGCTGATACCCGTTCGGGCACGCGGCCCTCGTTTAGTCCGGCGGCCCCGCCGGAGTTGGGGCGTTCTTTGTTCGATTATTTTCTGGCGCATGCGCGGCAAAAACATCCGGTGGTGGAAAGCGGTGCGTTTGGGGCGGATATGCAAGTGTCGCTGACCAATGATGGGCCAGTGACGATTTGGTTGCAGGCGAATTAATGGTTTATGCCAAAAGTGCATATTATAATTGCCGCTTCGCAAACTGTTGAGAGTTCCCAATAGAAGCCAGCTTGTGGCTGGCACCTTCCCTTACTGATAAGGTCAAGTATCATGGCTATTTGGAAATTTAACAGCGTAAGCAATGACTTCACATATTTTCTTGAAATGCCCGAGCAAATCAAGCTTGAAAATATATTTTTAACCGATGGCACGCCTAAAAACTGGCCCACGCCGCCCAAGTTGCGGCCACATGTGGAAAAGAATAAGAAAAAACAAATGCCACTAGCTGATCTATCCTATATTTCGCCCGGCACGATCTTGCTCAATAGCAAAGCGTACAAGGCATTAAAAGACTTTCTCTTGCCTTTTGGTGAATTGCTGGAAGTTGAATGCATGAATGAAGGCGGCTTGCTGGGCGATAAGGTTAGTGAAACCTATTATTTCTATAACGTCAC
>CAMBDR010000034.1 GCA_945864765.1 Janthinobacterium lividum
CCTGGTCGGTTCGGTACGCTGGTTACCGCACGAAACCGAACCGGATGTCTGGGATATTCTGCGCATGGGTATTTTACCTGGCTGGCGCGGCCAACAACTCTCGCAACACTTGATTGAAGCGGTGATTCATCTGGCACTGGAAACCAAGGCCAGCGAATTGCGCCTTGCGGTACGCACCGACCAAACCGCTTTACTCGATTTGTATACCACCCTTGGCTTTGAAGTGGCAGCCGAACTGGAGTACGAGCATGCCAACCCACTTGAACCTGCGCCCTATGTGATGCGGAGGTTTTTGTAAGGTCGGCATCTGGCACAAAAAACCCCACAAAAAACCCACGCCAACCCACGCAAACCCACCATTTCGAACACAAATCCAGCCAAATTGGTGTGGTGTTCAACATTTAAGTGGCGACAATGGTAGCATCAAACTCTGGCACTGCGCCAAGCACACAAGCCAAGCAAGTGACGCAACTGCCAAGGTTCATTGCAATGCCCGACCAGTGCGAATTAGTTCTGATTTGTAGCCCAAACACCTGACTCGTTTTCCGCTTGTCCGATGAAATCGCCCTTTCGTCGTGCAAGGCTAGAATTACTATGAAATTGCCCTATAGTAACTTTACACGAAAGGAAGTGCCATGAAAAATCCTGCTCAATCCCGGCTACACCCCAACCTTGCAAGGCTTTTGCATTTTGCCCGGCCAGCACATGGTTTTACGCTAATCGAAATCATGGTGACCGTCGCCATTGTCGCCATCCTTTCCGCAATCGCCTTACCCGTCTATTCTGATTATGTAACCCGTGGCAAGATTCCGGAAGCAATCGCCAATTTAGGCAGTAAATCACTACAAATTGAACAATGGTTTTTAGACAATCGCACCTATGTCGGTGCGCCCGGCTGCACCAGTGATACCACCACCAGTCGCTATTTCGATTTTTCCTGTTCTGTATCGAGCACGACGACCTTCACTTTGCTGGCCACGGGAAAAAGTTCGATGCTCGGTTTTTCTTACTCCATCGCACCCAACAACGCCAAAACCACGGTTACCGTACCCACAGGCTGGAGCTTGCCCACAACCAATAATTGTTGGATAACAGGCAAGGGGGGCGTGTGTTAATCTCTCGCCACATTGCCATGCCCGAACCACGGCATCAGCGCATTTCATCCATCGGCCAGGCTGGCTTGGCCAATGGCTTTACCATGATTGAAGCCCTGATTGCGATGGTCATTGTGGCCATTCTGCTGGCCACAGGTGCGCCTTCATTTTCTTCCTGGCTCAGCAATAAGCAAATTCGTACCGGGACTGAGGCAATGTTAAATGGTCTGCAACTGGCGCGTGCAGAAGCGGTGCGGCGCAACACCACCGTGTTTTTTTCCATTACCGATAGCACCTCAGGTAGCTGCGCACTGTCCACTTCCAGTGGCAATTGGGTGGTCAGTCTGGCCACCCCGGTTGGTCATTGTGCAGACACGGCAGAAACCGCGCCGGCACAAATCATTCAAATTCGCAACGCGGCCGAAACCAGCAAAGCGGTGATTACATCGTCCCAGTCGCAACTGTTTTTTGATGGGCTGGGCCGTTCCAACGTGGCACTGTCACTGTGTGTTGGCCTGGCGGCCGATAGCGGCACTTGCATTGGTACTGGTTCGGAACACCGCTTGCGCGTCATGGTCGGTATCAGAGGCCAAATCCGCATGTGCAATCCAACCCTCGACAGCGCTGATCCCCAAGGGTGTTAATATGAAAACAACTTCTTTACTTTTAGCACAACGCCTGCCAAAGCAACAATCAAAGCAACAAGCGGGCATGATGTTACTCGAAGCCTTATTTGGCATTTTATTGTTTTCCATCGGCATTTTAGCCATGGTCGGCCTGCAAACCAATGCCACCAAGCAATCCGCAGAAGGGAAACATCGTAGCGATGCCAGTTTGCTGGCCACCCAATTACTCGGCCAGCTTTGGTCTACGGATCGACAATTCGCCACCCTCAATGGCAGCTATAGCAGTAGCAATATCGTTAATAACGCCTGCACCACTGCTTGCAACGCGGATTTCAACACTTGGTATAACCAGGTCAAGTCCAGCTTGCCGGGCGCGAGCAGTCTACCACCCAGTGTGACTTATGTTGTGGTCAGCCCTGGCGGCTCCGCATCAAACACGACAAGAGTAACCATTACCATCTTTTGGCGCTCCCCCGATAATGTTACCCACAATTATGTGGCCTTGGCACAGCTCTAACCACACTTGAGGTCATGATGAATTACTCTGCGCGCAATTCAGGTTTCAGCTTGGTCGAAATCCTGGTCGGTTTGGCCATTGGGATACTTGGCATGATCGTCATGGTGCAAATGTTTTCGGTCACGGAAGCCGGAAAACGCACCACTGGCGGCAGCGATGATGCCCAAACCACGGGTGCCATTGCAATGTACTCGCTGGAGCGGGATATTCGCCAAAGCGGCTACGGCGTGACCAATATTCGCTTGATTGGCTGCAACGTCCTGCTGCCCACTGGCGTGACCCTGAATGGTTTTGCCCCGGTTACCATCAACCATGCGAATGTGCCTGCTGGCGACGCCAATACCGATACGCTGGTCACCGTGAGTGGCTCTAACCATGGCTCAACAGAAGGCGATGTGATCGTCACCCAACCCTTGGCAACTTACCCCAAAACCTACACCGTACAAACCATCACCTCACACGCGGTAGCCGACCAAATTATTGCAGAAGTGAATACGACGGGGCCAGCCAACCCTTGCAATTTGCGTATGGAGCCAATTACCACAATTACCGCTGGCACCAGCAATATTAATGTCGCCACCGGTTTGGCTGCGGCCAACAACGGCTATATCTTCAATATGGGGGCCAACCCACGGATTTTTGCCTATGCCATTCGAAATACCAAACTGACCCAATGCGATTTTATGGTGGCCGATTGCACCTCCGTCGCCCAAGTCGCTGACGCGACCGTATGGCAACCCATCGCCAGCAATATCGTGAGCCTGCGCGCCCAATATGGGCGCGACAGTACGCCAGCGGCCATGGATGCGATCATTGATGTGTTTGATCAAACCACACCCGACTATAACGTGGCGACGACCGCCTGTAATTTTAGTCGAATCTTTAGCCTGCGCCTGGCCTTGGTGGCGCGCAACCAAAATCCTGAAAAAACCGATGGCGGCGTCACCACGGTTGCCCCCACTTGGCTGGGCAGCACTGCCAATCCCATCTCACTCGAAGATGAAGACGAATGGAAGCAATATCGCTATAAAGTATTTCAAACTGTGGTCCCGCTGCGCAATGTGATTGCCACCGGGGTCGTCCCCCTTATCAATGGAGCGCCGCCATGCTGAACCATCGCTTCCCCCAACGACAAGAGGGCATTGTTTTGATTATCGCCCTGATTATGTTGGTTGCCATGACGCTGGGTGGCTTGGCCATGATACGCTCAGCCCACACCACCACCGCCATTGCCGGCAATCTGGCGTTTCAACAGGCTGCCACCACGTCCAGCGATGTGGGGATTGAAACCGCTGTCGCCTGGTTGCAAAATAATGCCGCCAATAGCGGTTTGGACAATCATATTACGGCCAGCGGCTATACCGCCTCACGCACGGCGTCGGATGACCCCAGTAGTTCCCAGGACTGGACTGAACTCTGGAACGCGGTTTGGGTGCCCCGTGGCGTGGTCACCGTCGCAGGTGGACCGGATGCGGCGGGCAATACCGTTCAATATGTGATCCAACGGCTGTGTAATTCTGTCGGCACCTCGCTCACCGCAGGCTGCGTGGTATCGCCAATCGAGACCAATCTGACGGGCAATAGCCAAAGCGCAGGCACCCACCGACTCAATGTTAACGGCCAGGTGTATTACCGCATCACGGTTCGCGTCAGTGGCCCACGCAATACGGTCAGTTTTGTTCAAAGCACGGTTGCCATGTAGATGAGTCAAACAAGTGAGCCAAACAAGTGAGCCAAACAAGAGAATCAAACGAAGGAATCAAAATGCCTATCCTGCCCCCCGGTCTCTATACCCTGCGAGCAGCCACCGTTTAAAATACATTTTATTGCCAAGAGGTTGCCATGAAAATCCGCTATTTAATACCCCCTGCTCTATTACTTGCGCTTTTGCAAACGCAAGCAGCCGTGACTGATATTGCAAGCTCGCCCCTCATCACCTCGGCCACTACCTCGGTCTTGCCCAATGTGCTGTTTATTTTGGATGACTCCGGCAGTATGGATTGGGACTATATGCCAGACTGGTCCAATGACAACCATTGCAAATCCACCAGCGGCAGTTATGGAACCGGTTGCGTATCGGGCCACCCCCCGTTTCACAGCGGTGACTTTAACGGTGTCACTTACAATCCCGCCATTACCTATACCCCGCCCAAGAATGCCGACGGAACCAGTAAGAATAGCCAAACTGCGGCCAATACCAGTAATTGGACCAGCGTTAAGAACGATGCCTATGGCATACAATCGACCAGTAGCACCAATTTGATCTCAAACTATTCTGATCGCGAATGGTGTACCAGCACCAGTTACACCGATTGCCTGCGTAACGGCAACTATATTTTGCCAGGCACCGTCAATGGCAAAGCATATACCACCTCACACACCGTCACCGCCAGCGGCAGCGGCTCAGTGGTCACTGGCGCGCCCGACAACCCCAGCGTGGTAGCACGCAGCTTCGGCCCCTACTACTATACTATTTTGCCTGGTGAATATTGCGACTCCCCCACCCTGCGCAATTGTTCCACCACCCAGGGCGGTGCCTTTATTTATCCGGCCCCCTTGCGCTGGTGTGATAACACAACCCATGCCAGCGCAGCCAGCGCCAATCCAAGTGCAGGCAGTTCGAATTACTGCCAATCGGTGAACACCCCAAGCTATAAAGTGGCACGCTATCCCACCAAGTTTTTTACCGCAGGCACCCCTGCTACTGCCGCCGTCGCTGCAGTCCCTGCGTCCACCACGTTTACGATTTCCCTTACAGGCACGTGTAATAGCACGCATAAGGTAGGCGTACAAACCTTGACCATTAATGGTGTTAACGTGCTCACCTCTGCCACGGGTCAACAAAGTAGCTCGTCCACTCTGGCTTCAGATTTACGCGCTCGAATCGGCGGTGGTTACACGGTCAGTGGCAGCAGTAACAGCGTCAAAATTACTGCCCCTGTATCATCGGGGGCCATTACCTATTCGGTACTGATGACGCGTACTGCCAGTTCGAATGCTTCCTGCGTCATTAACACCAACCCTTCTCCACCGACCTTCAGTGGTTACGTGGCAGCTATTCCGGCTAAGGCTGCTGTACTGGGCAGCTATCCCGGCTCGTTTACCAGGGTTGACATTGTCGCTTCTAATGATAGCTACCCTTATCCGGGCAGTACCACCAAAGCCAATACCCGTACCGATTGCGCTGGCACCACCTGCACCTACGCAGAAGAAATGACCAATTTCGCCAACTGGTGGACTTACTACCATACCCGCATGCAAATGATGAAATCCTCTGCCAGCATTTCATTTAATACCCTCGACACAAAATATCGGGTCGGATACTTCAGTATCAACAATAGTACGGGTAGCGATTTCTTGAATCTGTCTACTTTTAATTCGACCCAAAAAACCAGTTGGTATGCCAAATTATTTGCCGCCAAACCGAATAACAGCACCCCGTTGCGTGCCGCGCTCACCAAGGCCGGACGTTTATTCGCCGGTCAATTGAATGGCACCAGCTTCAATGGCAGCACGGCAGTTGATCCAATGCAATACTCTTGCCAGCAAAACTTCACCATTCTTTCTACTGACGGTTATTGGAATGAATCCAGTCCGGGCGGCTATCAACTCGATGGCAGCACCTCCATTGGCAATCAGGATGGCACCCTGGCACGACCACAACTGGATGGCAACAATACCGATAATACCTTGGCCGACGTGGCTGCATACTATTACAATACCGATTTGCGCACCAGCAACTGTACCGGCAGTGTGGTGCCACCCGCTACCGTCGGCAATGATGTGTGTAGCAATAACGTCCCTGTCAGCGGCCTGGATGCGGCGGCACATCAGCATATGACCACCTTCACCGTTGGCTTGGGCGCATCGGGCTATATGCAATATACGCCAAGCTATGCCAGCTCCAGCAATGCCGAAGGCGATTATTACAACATCAAAAATGGCACCTCAGCCAACCCCGGTGCGGGCGTGTGCTCATGGCAAACCACGGGTGTGTGTAATTGGCCCATACCTGCCTCCAACACCCAATCCACCATTGACGACTTATGGCATGCCGCAGTCAATGGTTATGGGACTTATTTTAGTGCAGGCAACCCGGCGTTACTCTCATCGGGCTTATCCAGTGCTTTATCCGGCGTGTCGGCACGCACGGGTGCATCGGCTGCCGCCACGACCAGTAATCCAAACATTGCGACGGGTGACAATTTTGTATTTAGCTCCACCTTCACTTCCGTCAACTGGGATGGTGAATTAGTGCGGCAACAGTTGGATCTGGATACGGGGGCCATTTCCACTTCGGTCGATTGGTCGGCCCAATCCTTACTTGATGCCAATACCTCACGCACCATTTATACCTATGACCCAGCGGGCACCAACAAACTGAAACAGTTCACATGGTCTACCCTGGGCGGTGACCAAAGCTGGTTCAACGCCGCAGCCATTGCGGGTCTTTCGCAATTTTGTAGCTCAGGTGTTACCTGCCTGGGTACGACTGAAAAAGCCGCTGCAGCAGGCCAAAATCTGGTCAACTTCTTGCGTGGCGAGCGCAGCAACGAAGGCGCTTCGTCCGATACCAGTAAATATTATCGCGCCCGCAGCCATGTCCTGGGCGATATTGTGAGTGCCGAAGCGGTGTATGTCAAAGCGCCATTGTTCAGCTATACCGATGCCGGTTATAGCGCTTACAAGAGTGCCAATGCAACTCGCCAGGGTATGGTGTATGTCGCGGCCAATGACGGGATGCTGCATGCATTTAATGCCACCACAGGCGTTGAAGAATGGGCTTACATTCCCAATTCTGTCTTGCCGAATCTGTATAAGTTGGCCGATAAAAACTATGCAACCCAACATCAATATTATGTCGATGGCACACCGGTTCAAGGTGATGTGTATTTTGGCGGTGCCTGGCATACGATTCTGGTAGGTGGTTTGGCGGGCGGCGGTCGCGCCTACTACGCGCTCGATGTCACCAACCCCAGCACACCCATTGCCTTATGGGAATTCACCAGTGATACCAGCAAAGGCACAGGCTACATCACGGATGCCAATTTAGGATATACCTTTGGCAAGCCAGAAATTACCCAACTCAAAAACGGCACATGGGTGGTATTAATTACCTCGGGCTACAATAATGTATCCCCTGGAGATGGTTCAGGTTATCTTTATGTGATGGATGCACAATCGGGTAGCAAGTTGACCACCTTGCCAACCTACACTGGCAGCACATCAACACCAAGTGGCTTGGCCCAAATTCGCACCTGGGTCGATAGTCCCGACAGTAGCAATGTCGCCACCCGGGTATATGGCGGTGATCTGCTCGGCAATGTCTGGCGTTTTGACATTGATGATAATATCGCGCCGGCGGGTAAAGAAAGCACATTGTTGGCCACGCTCAAGAGCGCAACGCTCAATACTCAACCGATTACCAGCAAGCCTGAATTAGGTTTGGTCAACAGCTACCCGGTGGTGTATTTTGGCACTGGCAAGTATTTGGGCGTCTCGGATTTAACCGATACCAGCAGCCAATCGATCTATGCCATCCGCGATAAATTACTCCCCACCGGGGTAGGCAACCCACGCACCGAGGGTTCGTTTATCAAGCAGACATTAACTGCAACCACCTGCCCGGCAGGCACAGCCAGCAGCATTTGCAGCGCAGGCCAGGCAGTACGCACCAGTACCAATTTGGCGGTTGATTTTTCCACCAACAGCGGTTGGTATGTTGATTTGCTCGATGCGGGCGAGCGCATCAACAATGACCCTCAACTCGCATTGGGCACCCTTATCTTTACTGCCAACGTACCCAATGTGAGCGCTTGCACCATCGGTGGCTATAGTTATCTTTACTACTTTAACTATAAAACGGGTGGCCCAGTCGCCACCTCGACCACCAATGTCACCGGGGCGATATTGGGTAACACCCTGGCCACGCGCCCGGTTTTTGCCAAGTTACCCAATAACAAGGTGATTTCGATTACACGCTTGAGCGATGGCAGCAATACCGTTTCCCAGCCGCCCATATCACTCAATGCAGGCAACGTGCGGCGGGTATCGTGGCGTGAGTTAAATGCCGAATAGGGAGTCAGAGATCGATAATGAATCGTAACACGTGGGCAAACTGGCGCAAATGGGGTAATTTCGGCTTGACACCGATCCCCACGCGCCAGCTCAGTTCAGCCTTGTTTGCTTTAAGCGGTCATATTTTGATTGCACTGGTTTTCATGCTCGGGCTACTTCAAACCCGGCCCGAGCGAGTTAGCCCACCTCCGGTCAAAACCATGCAGGTGCAGTTAAAGCCATCGCAAGTACTGCTGCCCAGCCCCACCCCGCTTCCGGCAACGCAATGGGTAACATCTTCACCGCAAATCCCCCCCCAAGCATCCTCGACCGAAGCAATGCCTGACCCGGGGGCGCAGCCCAAGCCTGATCCGATACCACAAAGCGCAGCAAGCACGCCTGCGTCCGCTCCGGCCGCCACATCTGCGAGCGATGCCGCAAATGCCCCTGCGGTAGCTTCCCCGAGCGAGGAAGTGGCGTACTACTACCCGGCCCGGCAATTACATCAAAAACCGCAGGTCATTGAAGACATTGATACCAACCTCACACTCACCCTGCCCGGCATTGAAACCCAAAACGTGATCCTGCGCTTATTTATCAACGAGCGCGGTGGCATCGATCATATTGATATCGAACAAAGTAGTCTGGCACCCGAAGTGGTCGCGGCGGTCAGCGGGGCGTTTGGCAAACTACGCTTTACCCCTGGCAAAATTGATGGTTTGGCCGTGAAAAGCCAATTGAAAATTGAAGTTTTATTGGAAAATGAGCAAACCGCAAAAATCGGTCGCAAGAGCGTGAATGAATGAATAAATGAATGAATAAATGAATGAATGAATAAGCAGGAACCCAGGCGGCCAAAGCCGCCCGAACTAACTGCGCAATAAAGCCACAATCGACTCCAGTTCAGCCCGAATCACCATGGGATCCAGCGTTGCTTCGGCCACCTGTTCGGCTGGCATGTCGCTTGCTGCTTCCGGGGTTTCATCAATCCCGGTAAAATGACCATCCAATTTATTGCGCGCACCGCTGATGGTAAAGCCGTGTTCATACAACAATTCACGAATGCGCCGTATCAACAGCACTTCGTGATGCTGATAATAGCGCCGATTACCGCGCCGCTTGACCGGTTTTAACTGGGTAAATTCTTGCTCCCAATAACGCAGCACATGCGGCTTGACGCCACACAGTTCGCTTACTTCGCCTATGGTGAAGTAACGCTTGGCCGGAATCGGTGGCAAGGCGGCTTGCGGCAAGACGGCAGGTTTGCTAACGCGTTCATTCATGGTTGATCATGGTGGCTCATTATCGGATCAGGTAGCATGACCATTGAGATCCGGTGCTTTACCCGGTTCATCAACCATGCTTTTCAATTTTTGACTGGAATGAAATGTTACCACGCGGCGCGCCGAAATCGGGATTTCTTCACCAGTTTTTGGATTACGCCCCGGCCGCTGCGGTTTGTCCCGCAATTGAAAATTACCAAAACCGGATAATTTCACCTCTTCCCCGCGCACCAGGGCATCGCGAATTTCATCAAAAAAAGTTTCCACCATTTCCTTGGCCTCACGTTTATTCAAACCAACCCGTTCAAATAACAGTTCAGCCAATTCTGCCTTGGTTAAGGTGGGCAATTCTTTTTCCGCTTGCAAACGTGCGTTGGAAGCTTGCATCGCACGTTGCAAATTGGCAGTGAGCACTGATTGCAACTCGGCCGAGGTCACATCGTTCATCTTATTTTCTATCCCCACTGGTATGATACCTGTCAAGTACGTGCTCAGTTACAATCTCAAGTACGTAATTTTGCCTGATGTTTTTTACTTGCAGCACAAATAAATGCGCCCATGGCAGATTCCACAGCCTCATCCTGTAGTGTAGCCTGAGTATCCTGCAAAGTGATGCGAAACGCCAGACTTTTTTCATCCGGCTGTAATCCTTTGCCGCGATATTCATCAAATAAAACAATCGATTGCATGATTTTACAAGCTTCGTTTTCAGCAATTTCCAGATTGAAATCATCGACCAAATCTTGTACCAGCACCGATTGCTTGACCACCAGCGCCACATCCCGTACCACAGGTGGAAATTTCGAAATTTCATGGTAAGCCGGCACAATCCGACGTTGCAAAGACTGGGCATCGACTTCAAACAATACCGGAGCCAAGGGCAAATCGTATTTTTGTTGCCAACGCGGATGTAATTCGCCGATCCAACCCACGACCACGCCATCCAACTCGACCTGCGCCGAACGGCCCGGATGCAAGGCGGGATGCACTAATTTACTGAAACGCAAGATGTTTGGCGCATACAAGGCTTCCAAATCGGCTTTAATGTCAAAGAAATCGACATTACGCCCCTTCATCCCCCATTGCTCTTCCACCGCTGGGCCATACACCAAGGCGGTAACACATTTGGTTTGGCGATACCCGGCCACCGCATAATCACCATCAAGCACACTAGCATCACGCTTAAAAGTAGCGCCCACCTCAAATATCCGGATAAAATCGAGCTTGCGATTCAAGTTATAGCGCACATTGGCAATCAAACTGCCAACCATCGATGAGCGCATCACATTCATTTGGCTGGCAATCGGGTTGAGTAATTTGATCGGTTCCGCATTGCCGCTAAAGTCGTGTTCCCATTCTTCTTCGACAAAGCTGAAGTTCACCACTTCCTGATAGCCCAAATCTGCCATTTGATGCCGCACTGCAAACAGGCTGCGGATATTTTCCGGGTGGATCGACATCTCTTGCTGGGCAATCGGTGGCAAGGCCGGAATGTTTTCAAAACCATACACGCGTGCCACTTCCTCAATCAAATCGACTTCAATTTCAATATCGAAACGATACGAGGGCGGTGTGACCGAAAACAAACCCGGCTCTTGTGTAAATGGCAAACCCAAACGGGTGAAAATGTCGGCCACCTGGCTGTCGGTGAATGGAATCCCGATTACTTTGCAGGCGCGTTCGGTACGCAGCGTTACCGGATTGCGTTGCGGCAAATTCACGATTTGATCATCCACTGGCCCCACTTGGGTATCCGGCAAGCCGCAAATTTCCAAAATCAAACCGGTAATGCGTTCGATATGCGGCACGATGCTGGCAAAATCGACGCCACGTTCAAAGCGATGAGCCGCGTCGGTTGAAAAATTCAGGCGACGGCCACGCCCTTGAATTGCATTGGGCCACCAAAACGCGGCTTCCAGATAAATATCACGGGTATCGAGCGAGACGGCGGTGGAATCACCACCCATCATGCCGGCCAGCGATTCGATTTGTTTTTCATCAGCAATCACGCCAATCCAATCATCGACTTCCACCGTATTGCCGTTTAACAGCTTGACGCTCTCGCCCGGGCGCGCCCAGCGCACATCCATGCTGCCATGAATTTTGGCCAGATCAAACACATGTGAAGGGCGACCCAGTTCCAACATCACATAATTCGAAATATCCACCAGGGCCGAAATCGAACGCTGGCCGCTACGCTCCAGACAGCGCTTCATCCAGTCCGGGGTTGCCGCTTTGGCATCCAAACCACGAATCACACGACCGCAAAAGCGACCGCATAAATCCGGTGCCGAGACTTTAACGGGCAGCACTTCTTGCATCGTCACCGCCACCGGGTGGCATTCCGGTGCCTTCATGGGCGACCCGGTGAGGGCCGATACTTCGCGTGCCACGCCCAATATCGACAGGCAATCGGCCCGGTTTGGGGTGAGTTTGATGGTGAATTTTAAATCGTTGAGTTCGTAATAATCACGAAAATTTTGCCCAATCGGCGCATCGGTCGGTAAATCGAGCAATCCGCCATGGTCGTCGGATAGTTTCAATTCACGCGCCGAGCACAACATACCTTGCGATTCCACCCCGCGCAATTGCCCGACTTTGATTTCAAACGCTTTGCCATCCGGCCCCGGCGGCAATTGCGCGCCCGGCAGCGCACAGGCCACCTTCATGCCCGCGCGCACATTGGGCGCACCGCAGACGATGTTGAGCATGGTTTCATGGCCGACATCGACTTGGCACACATTTAACCTGTCGGCATTGGGATGCTTGGCCACTTCCAGCACATGGCCCACCACCACGTGGGTGAAGGGGGGAGCCACCACTTCGGTTTCTTCGACTTCCAGACCGGACATGGTCAGCAAATGGGATAATTCATCCGAAGTGAGCTTCGGATTACACATGGTACGCAACCAATTTTCGGAAAATTGCATGATTCCAACCTCTTAATTTGAATTCTGTTATCTAATGCGCCGCAATCAAATCGACCCGAATTAATCAAATTGCTTCAGGAAGCGTAAATCACCTTCATAGAACAGGCGCAAATCGCTGATACCATAACGCAACATGGTTAAACGATCCAGCCCGGAACCAAAGGCAAAGCCGATATAACGCTCCGGATCCAGACCAAAATTGCGCACCACGGTGGGATGCACTTGACCGGCACCCGACACTTCAAGCCACCGCCCTTGCATCGGGCCGCTGCCAAATTGGATATCAATTTCTGCCGATGGCTCGGTAAACGGGAAATACGATGGGCGGAAACGCACTTGCAAGTTGTCGGTTTCAAAAAACGCACGAACAAAGTTGAGGTACACCCCTTTCAAATCAGCAAAGCTAATATTTTCGGCAATCCACAAGCCTTCAACTTGATGGAACATCGGGGAATGGGTGGCGTCGCTATCGACCCGATAGGTGCGGCCCAGCGCGATCACTTTGATCGGCGGCTGATGCACGCGCGAGTAGCGCACCTGCATCGGGCTGGTATGGGTACGCAATAGCAAGGTTTTGCCCTGGGTATCTTTGCCATCAATATAAAAAGTATCTTGCATCGAACGTGCAGGATGGTTTTCCGGGCTATTCAAGGCGGTAAAATTAGTCCAGTCGTTTTCAATTTCAGGGCCATCGGCCACATCAAAACCAATCGAGCGGAAAATTTCTTCAATCCTCTCCCAGGTGCGCATCACCGGGTGAATCCCACCAATGGCGCGACCACGACCGGGCAAGGTCACATCAATCGCTTCGGCATTCAAACGCTGTTCCATTTGCGCTTGCGCCATCGCATCACGGCGCTCGTTGAGCGCTTTTTCAATCGCTTCCTTGGCCAGATTAATCTCTGCGCCCTGCGCTTTACGTTCTTCGGGCGGCAATTTGCCCAAGCCCTTCATGCGTTCAGTAATTTGACCAGTCTTACCAAGGTACAGTGCTTTGGCATTTTCCAGGGCGGCTGCATCTTGCGCCGCCAGAAATTCGCTCTGTGCCTGGCTTACGAGTTGTTCCAAGGGAGTAGTCATTCTATTTGCTTCCTGCGTTGATTATCAGGGAAATTCAGGGAAATTCAGGGAAATAAGGCAATCGAATCTGTAAAATTTTATGTCACTTTGGCATGCGACCAATGAAAGCAAAAAACGGGGCAGAGGATTTCCCTTTGCCCCGTTCGAGGTCACAGCTTGATTTCAGCACTCAATTTCAGCACCCAGCGCGCAATTACGCAGCCAGCTTGGCCTTAACTTGATTGACAATCGCCGCAAATGCGGGTTTGTCCATCACAGCCATATCGGCCAGGACTTTACGATCAAGTTCAATACAGGCTTTTTTCAAGCCATTCATGAACACGCTGTAAGTCATGCCATGCGAACGCGATGCCGCATTGATACGGGTGATCCACAAAGCGCGGAATACACGTTTCTTGTTACGACGGTCACGATAGGCATATTGGCCAGCGCGCATCACTGCTTGCTTGGCAATACGATAGACTTTACTACGACGGCCACGATAGCCCTTGGCTAAATCGAGAACCTTTTTATGACGGGCACGCGCGGTAACCCCACGTTTTACTCTTGGCATTGCAACTCCTTCTTGTTCGTGAGATTTAAGCGTTAGGCATCATGCGCATGACTGAGCCAACATCGGCTGCATTCACATTGCAAATACCACGTAACTGGCGCTTATTTTTGGTGGTTTTTTTGGTCAAAATGTGGCGTTTAAACGCATGACCACATTTCACTGTCCCACCGGGACGGACACGAAAGCGCTTCTTTGCAGAGCTCTTTGTTTTCATTTTAGGCATAGTACTCTCTGGCTTTTCGCCAGCTCCATTATTTATGATTGCAGGTGGTAGCACAACGCTACACTTGGGTGCCTGCTTTCACTTGTTGGGCAGCACGAGACTTATCTCGACCACCATTTGGCATGAAAAGTAGGCTTTTAACCCGTGGGCTTTTAACCCGCGAGCTTTTAACCCCACTTTCCGTGCAAATTCTTACTTTTTCTTTTTCGGCGACAGCACCATAATCATTTGCCGACCTTCCAT
>CAMBDR010000035.1 GCA_945864765.1 Janthinobacterium lividum
TGTTGGGGCAAGAGATTGATAACCGTTGGCGGCCTTTGATTCGTGAAGAGTTGAGTAAAGTTGAAAAAATGCAACGTGATTTTGATTCGACTGAAGAAATTTTCAGGTTGAGTAATTCATGTTTCGGCGAAACGTCCAAATTAATGGGGAGTCTCTATTGAGATCGCTGTTCGCTTTTCCAGCGCCTCCCCATTATTTGCATATTTATAATTTTGCTACATGACGTGGTTCGTCTTTTTCGACGGGTTTGTCTTGGCTTTCAGTTGTTTTGCTTGAGGCATGTTTTTCAATGGTCTTCAGTTGGTTTTTGCTGGCGTTTACCTTTTTGGATTCCGGTTTGGCCGCTTGTTCATTCAATGACATGAGTTGAAAAGACATTTGCAATTGCGAAGGGGCGAGGGCCGCAGCAGGCGCGACTGGTGCTGCCTTGACGACAACAATCGGTTGGGGTGATAAATGCAGTGCCGCCAATACCTGCGCCGATTGCTCAGGCATACCCATAAAAAATGTCCCCATTGCGCTAATTAACAACACCAAACTGGTCAATACGGCCATGCCAAAGGTTTTACCGGTTTTGGCCGCACGCTGACCGAGGCTGGGTGCTGGGGCCTCGGCTAACACCATGGAAGCGCGATGTTGCCAATCGAATGCTTTTTGGCCGGCATATTGCATACGTTGGATTAATTCTTGTGCAACCGTTTCGGCTTGCTTTTTATGGTCTTCAATTTGCGCTTGCAGTGCCAAGCTCAGTTCAGTTTGGCGTGCATCTTGTTCCGCTTGTTCTTGTGCGGCAGCCAAAGCGCGTTGCTCTGCCGCAATGCGGGCATCGGCCGCAAGTCGGGCTTGCGCTTGCGCATCCTGGCGTTGGCGTGCCAATTCGGCATTGGCTTGTTCAAGCGTTGCGCGTTGTTGTGCTTCTTTGCACGCGGCTTGTTCCGAATGGAGTTGCGATTGAATGGCTTGCAAGGTTTGTTGCTCCATTTCGGCGCGTTGCTGTTCCAGTTCCAATTTGGCACGAATTGCTGCCAAGGCTTGTTGTTCCAGGGTGATGCGATTTTTCTCAGCCTTGGTCAAGGCCAAGTCTTCACGTGATTTTTGCAATGCCAGTTGTGCCGCCTGGCGTTGTAATTCCACACGTGCCTGACATTGCACCAAACTATGTTTCTCGGCGGTGGATTCCGCTTCTTTTGCGGCGCGGGCGGCACGTTCGGCTTGCTCACGTGCCAAAATGGTTTCGGTACGTTCTTGTTCAGCTTGCGCCCGTGCTTGTGCTTCGGCGCAGGCGTTTTGCTCCGCTTGCAATTGTTGCCGCACGGCGTCCAACGCGGCTTGTTCGGCCTGTTGCCGTTGTTGTTCCAGATTGACTTTGGCATGCAATACGGCTTGCGCTTCTTCTTCCGTTGCCGCGCGCGCCATTTCGGCACTCGCCAACAGACGGGCTTGCTCCAGTTTTTTCTGCACCGCTTCGGCTGCGGCGCGGCTGGCTTGCGTTTGCAATTGGGCGCGGGCAGCCAATTGTTGTTCTATTTGCTGTTGTTTTTCAGCCGCTTCGCGTGCTTCTTGTTCTGCCAGGGCGCGCAGGCGGGCGCTGGCGGCTTGTTGTTGCTCGGCTTGGCTGCGTGCAAGGGCTTCAGCGCTGGCGTGTTTTTCGGCGGCGATTTTTTCTTCCAAAGCGCGTTGTGCCTGTTGTAAATTGGTCAGACGTTGTTTTTCAGCACGCGCCAACTCAAGCGCCTGGCTTGCAGCCAATTCGGCCGCCGCTGCGGCTTGCTTTTGAAACTGGGCCTGATTACTCAATTGCGCAAAATGCTGTTGTTCTGCCGCCACTTTGGCTTCCAATGCCAGGCGCGCTTCCCGTTCGATTTGCGTATTGGCTTGCAAAATGGCGGCTTGCGCTTGCTCTGCGTGCAGGCGTTTTTCGGCCTCGGCACGGGCCAGGCTCTCTTGTTCCAACTTCAATTGCAATTGGGCCAAGGTCGCTTTCTCGGCATCCAGCTTATCCCGTTCCGCTTTGGTCAGTTCGACTGCATTACGCGCCGTGAGCAGGGCTACTTGTGCGCTCTTGCGTTGCAACTCGGCTTGAGTTTGGCTTTGTTGCAGCGCCAGTTTTTCCGCATTGGCCTTGGCTTGAATTGCTTTGCGCGCTTGCAGGTCCGCTGCTTCCCGAGCTGTCAATAAGTCGGCATACTCTTGATCGGCTTTGGCCCGGGCTTCGGCTTCTTTGCAAGCGCTTTGTTCGGCCGCGAGTTTAGCCTCTGCTGCTTGCAAAGCTTGTTTGGCGGCATCCGCGTGTTGTTTTTCAGCTTGCAATTGGGCTTGTACTGCCGCCAAAGCAGCTTGTTCATCTTGTACCCGCTGCCGCTGTACCCGTGCTAATTCTACCGATTCGCGCGCTTTCGACACCGCCGCCTGAGCCGCTCTGGATTTGAATTCCGCCTGCAATTGGGCATGATCGCTTGCCAGCTTGCTGGCAGCGGTTTCGGTTTCCTGTGCCAACAGGGCGCGTTGATCGGCCTCTTGCTGTTGGCGCAAATACTCGGCTTCTTCGCGTTCAGCGGCAATGAGTTGTTGGGCTTGCTTGGCAGCAGCACGTTCGGATTGAATTTTTTCTTTCATTGCGGCCAGTGCTTGCAAATCGGCATTGGCGTGTTCGCGTTCTGCATTGGCCAATTCTTGCGCTTGCAGCGCTTTTAAGGCGGCAGCGGCAGCCGCTTTATTTTGCAATTCGGTTTTTTCGGCCAAGGCGGCGAGGGCTTCTTGCTCTGCTTTGTTGCGGTTTTGCGCCAAATTGACCAAATTGCGTTCTTGAATGACGCGCTGTTCGGCCATTTGCTTGGCGCGTTGTTCTTCCAAAGCGCGTTGTTCGGCCAATTGGGCGGCTGCGCGTTCGGCTTCCTGGCGCTGTTGTGCTTCCGTGGCGGCGCGGTTTTCTGCCTGCATGCGCTGTTTGGCTTGTTGATCGGCATAGTGCTCGGCTTCAATCCGGGCCAAACTGGCGCTTTGTAATTGGCGTTCGATTTGAATGCGTGCTTCGGTTGCGCCGCGAATTCTTTCATCCGCTTCGCGTCGGGCTTGTGCCGTGAGGGCGGCAATGCTTTCTGAGCGATGCCTTTGATCAGCCGCTTCTTGTAATTCTGCTTCTGATTTCAAACGTAAATACAGGGCTTCCGATGCCAAACGGTCTGATTCCGCACGGGATTGTGCAGCCGCTTCATTTTCACGTTCAATTGTGCTTCTGGCACGTGCTTCTTCTCGGGCGCGAATTTCCGCAGCAGTGCGATCCAATTCTGATTTGAACGCCGTCACATCGTCATTTTGACGCTGCTTGGTGATGACGACGGCGTCATGGGTAATAGAAGCTAATTTCTCAGCCTGTTGTTGGGCGCTGGTTTCAGCTTGCTCGCGATCTCTGGCCAAAGAGGTCAGGCGGGCATCGGTTTCTGCCCGAATCGCAATCGCTTGTTTGGCGGTATGCATGGCGTGAATGCGTTCATGCGCTTCCATTTTCGCTTGCGCCGTGCGTTGGATCATTTCTTCCGCCACCGCACTGGCGCGAATGGCCGATTCCGAATCAACTGTAATTTGTTCGGTGGCGCGCAGGCGGGCTTCACTTTCGGCCTTGGCACGAGCCTCGGCTGCCTGACGCAAATGGGTATCGGCTTCGATGCGAGCGCGGATTTCAGTAATCTCTTTATTCACCGCCAACGTCTTGGCTTCGCTGGCAGCGTAGGCTTGACGATCTGCTTCCAGTCGTGCCCGGCTGGCTTCAATTGCTTCCTGGGCAGCTTTTGCATTTTGCAAGGCGGCTGCTGCGGCGGCGGCATCGGTTTTTGCCTTGGCTTCGGCTAATTCACGTGCTCTGGCTTCAGCATGGGCGCGGTTTTCTGCCGCGAAACTGGCTTTGGCTTCGGCTTCCACCCGGGCAATGGCTTCATGAATAGCCTTCAATTCCGCTTGAGCGCGGTTGTTGCCCCCATCAGTCTGGTGCAAATCGTTGTCGCTGCTTGCGTTTGCCCGGGTATTTTGCGTCGTGCTCATCGTCAACTCCTGTGAAGTCATACTACTAACCAGTGAATCATGCTTGCCAGATGGCGGATAAGTCACATTATCGGCGGTGGGCAAAAAAGTCAGTGCCAGAAAAAGGGGATGAAATGGGGCTATTTCTCGGGTTTGTCAAAAATCCGGGAAAAAAATCAAATTTTTTTTCAAAAAGCCCTAAAGTTTGCATTTGTTGCGCCGATACAGCATTAGGAAGCGGGTAATGCGAACAATTTTTTTGAAAAAAGTCCTAAAGTTCTTAAAAATTGTGCCGTTAAGTCCCTTAGAGAGGACGAAAAAAATATTTAAAATTTTTTCCATCCAACCCTAAAGTTCTTCAAAACGCTGCCGATAACTGTTTTAGATGCGCGAAATTGGGTCGATTTATAAAATTCCTTTATCGCAATAGCTTGTAATGTAGTAAGTTTTGCACACAATTTGAAATCTTTCGCCAGGTCAACCTGGTGCCAAGTAAGACTGCCTGGTATTTGTAAGATAAATACCTACGGCGGTCATGTATTTTTTCCTGTGAAAAATACAGAATTCCACCTATTCTCTCCTTCATCATCCAAGTTCAGAATCTATCTCACTGGCAACGAAAACACGATGCCAGCTTAACCGGATCGAGGAGAATGAAAATGACTGCAAACGATATGATGGCTGAAATTCGTGACGCCAACCTGAGCTACCTGATGCTGGCCCAACAAATGATCCGTTCCGATAAGGCTACGGCAATCTTTCGGCTCGGCATTAGTCAAGACATTGCTGATTTGATCGAAGGCATGAGCAATGCACAAATTCTGAAGTTGGCTGGTTCGAACATGATGTTGGCCCGCTTTCGCTTTGACGACAGCGCTATCCTGGTCATGCTCACCAACCATAATAAAGAACGCTCGCTGGCACATTCCCACGCAGCAATCTTGATGGCAGGGCAAGCATTGGAAGAAATTGCGTAATCCGGAAGGATACGCTCCAGATTTCCAATCAGGCGATTTTGTAACGAAGAACATTTATCTTCATTTAAGAGGTGACTCAAATGGCAAAGAAAAGCGTAATTTCCGAAGCACACGAAATTCAACTCGCAATTGAATTAATCAAGCTGGGTGCGCGCTTGCAATTGTTGGAAACCGAAGTCGCGTTGTCGCGGGAACGTCTGCTATCCTTATATAAAGAATTGCGTGGGGTTTCGCCACCGAAGGGGATGTTGCCTTTTTCGACCGATTGGTTCTTGACCTGGCAGCCCAATATTCATGCTTCTTTATTTATGAATATCTATAAGTATTTGGTTAATCATGCTAATATTTCTGGCATTGAAGCGGTCATGAAAGCGTATAAACTCTATCTCGAACAGGTGCAATGTCAGGTGCCGGACGATGAAGAATCCGTGCTCTCGTTGACACGTGCATGGACATTGGTACGCTTCTTTAAAAGCAAAATGTTGTCCACCGCTTGCTGTAAAGAATGCGGCGGCAATTTTGTCGTAAATTCTTTGGATTTGCATAAAAATTATGTTTGTGGTTTGTGCCATATGCCTTCGCGCGCTGGCAAAACCAAGAAATTAAGGGATGCCAATGCAGAAACGCAAGCCATTGCAGCGTGATTGCTGCCCACCGCAGTGATGGGCGTGTTGCGCCTGCCTGCAATACGGGCTTTGGCGATTCAATGTATCAGTTTGGCCGTGGTATTTGGTTTGGCACGTTTTAGCTGGGCCATGCTGGGTGTGAAGATGGATGTGCTTGTTGCTGTTGTACTACAAGGACTTTTGGCGGCGATCGGTGCGCGTTTGGCTCGCCTGGCAGTGTGGTGGATGTTGATTCAGTTGCTTTTGCCGATTGCATTATTGCTTACTTGGTTGCTCCACGTTCCCAACATTATTTTTTTACTGAGCTTCATTTTTCTGCTTGTTTTATATTGGTCTTGTTTTCGAACTCAGGTTCCGTACTACCCTTCAAATCGCTTTGCCCGCGATGCTCTGTTATCCTTCATTCCGCCCGATCAAGCGCTTCAATTTATTGATATTGGCAGCGGTTTAGGGGGATTACCACTTCATTTGGCACGGGTTCGCCCTTTATGTAACTGTTTTGGTATTGAATTAGCCCCACTGCCATGGTTGATCAGTTATCTGCGTGCACGCCTTGGCCGGGTATCCGTTCAGTTTTTGCGTGGTGACTACTGCGCGCTCGATTTTTCCCGATATGACATCGTTTTTGCCTACTTATCGCCAGCAGCAATGAGCCAATTGTGGCATAAAGCCAGTAGCGAAATGCGTTCGGGAGCCTTGCTGTTAAGCTATGAATTTATAATTTTTGAACAAGCACCCAGCTTGATAATGAATGATCCGCGTGGCGGTCCTGCACTATACGGTTGGCAGTTTTGACACGCCAGCCACGTTATTTGCTTGCTGGCCAGCCAATCTCACGTTATTGTAGCCCAGATGATCTATCATTAAGTTTGCTGAGCTTGTTAACCCTGGGTGGTCGATGAAATACATCCGGCCTTGATCCATTTTTTTGCGGAGACTCTCAACTTGTTAGTCATTGTCGGATATCTAATTGTACTTGGATGCGTTTTTGGTGGCTTTATGATAAGTGGCGGCCATTTGCATTCTTTATGGCAACCAGTCGAATTATTGATGATTGGCGGTGCCGCTGCGGGGGCGTTTCTTGTTGGGAATAATGGCAAGTCGATTAAGGCAACTTTAAAAGCGTTACCAACGCTGTTGCAAGGATCTCGTTATACCAAAGACCTGTATATGGAGATGATGTCGCTACTGTTTGATGTTTTAAGCAAAGTGCGCAAAGAAGGCTTGATGTCAATTGAAGGGGATATTGAATCGCCGGCAGAGAGTCCTGTCTTTAGCAAATATCCGGGTATTCTGGCCGACCATCATATGATTGAATTCATGACCGATTATTTGCGGTTGATGGTTTCTGGCAACATGGATGCATTCCAAATCGAAAATTTAATGGATAATGAAATCGAAACCCATCATCATGAGGGGGAGGTTCCGGTTCATTGCATTGCCAAGCTCGGCGATGGTTTGCCCGCGTTTGGTATTGTGGCTGCGGTGATGGGGGTGGTGCATACGATGGCTTCGGTTGGTATCCCACCTGCAGAATTAGGTATTTTGATTGCGAATGCTTTGGTTGGAACCTTTTTGGGTATTTTGCTGGCTTACGGCTTTGTTGGGCCGCTGTCGAGTTTATTGGAACAAAAGCTGGGCGAGTCGTCAAAAATGTATCAATGTGTGAAAGTGACGTTGCTGGCAAGTTTAAATGGCTATGCCCCGGCTTTGGCGGTGGAGTTTGGACGTAAAGTGTTATATTCAACCGAGCGGCCAACTTTCTCTGAATTGGAAGATCATATAAAGAAAGCCAAGACCAAATAATCTCAACGGTTAGGTTGTAACTGATTTGTAGCTGAGTTGTAAATTAGCAGCACTTTTTTCGGAAATTATTATGGCTGATGAAGGTCTACGTCCGATTGTAGTCAAGCGCATCAAAAAAGGTGGCGGTGGGCACCATGGTGGTGCCTGGAAAATCGCGTATGCTGATTTTGTAACGGCGATGATGGCGTTTTTTCTATTAATGTGGTTGTTGGGTTCAACCACCAAAGGTGATTTGAATGGTATTTCGGAATATTTCCAAACTCCCTTGCGGGTAGGGTTGCTGGGTGGGGATGGCAGTGGTGACAGCTCCAGTGTGGTGAAGGGCGGTGGTAAGGATCTCACGAAGAAATCAGGTCAGGTTAAAAATGGCAGTGATCCACCACGTAAACAACACTATGATTTGAAAAAAGCGCAGGCAGAGCTTGAAAAAGTCGAAGCCAGTCGTCTAAAGGAATTGAAAATCAAACTTGAAGATGTGATTGATAAGAGTCCTGAGTTACGGCAATTTAAAGAACAGTTGTTAATTGATATTACGACTGAAGGCTTGCGAATTCAAATTGTTGATGCACTGAACAGGCCGATGTTTGCTTTGGCAAAAGCCGAATTGCAGCCACATATGCAACTTATTTTGGCAGAAATTGGCACAGTTCTTAATGAGTTTGATCACAAGATCAGTTTATCCGGCCACACCGACTCGACACCCTACGCAAACGGTGATAAAGGGTATAGCAATTGGGAGCTTTCTGCGGATCGGGCCAACGCATCACGCCGGCAATTGATGACTCAAGGACGTATGGATGCCAATAAAGTGCTGCGGGTGGTAGGTTTGGCTGACTCGGTGCATTTGGATAAGGCTGATCCATTTAATCCAATCAACCGACGTATTAGTATTATAGTTATGAATAAGCGTACCGAACAAGCGATTTCCCGGGATGGTGTGGGAATGGAGGTCGAGAATGATGCAGGTGCGAAGAATTAAAGGTGAATTTGCCGAAAAGATGCTTGTTTTCAGAAAATTGAGCGTAAATTATGCAGTAGGCGAGTAGACGTGATGTAATCGTTTTGGCGGGGTAGTAGTTTGATCTGTGTGTAAAGCTAAACTAAGGTGAAAGAGGATTTATTTCTTTCTTCTTGGCGCTTGTTTATTTGAGGATGCCACGAATGAGCAGAAAAAAGTTGCTTAGCTCGCATGTTAAACGCTTATTGTCTGGAGTATCCGATCATGGCATGCGGCATTTGACAGAGATTGAGGCTGATTTGGTTCAGGTTTCGCTTTTGCTGATTGAGGCGATTGAAAAATTGAGCGGTAATTTCATGGCTGTGCATAATGCAGTTTCTGCGCAACAGGATACGATCAATTTATTGCTTGCCGGCGGTAAGCCTGGCCCTGACGAAATTAGTAAGCTCGTTGACATGCCCAATGAAATCGGCGCGTATGTTAACGCTGCAGTCACAAGTATGCAGTTTCAAGACATGACGAGCCAGTTGTTGGATAGAACGCAAAAGCGGGTCGTGGGCTTGCGTGAGTTTTTGGGAACATTAGGTGATCATGGGGCTGAGATTTTGGCAGAGAGTAGTAATGATGAAATTGTTGCTTTAATTAGTGCAATCAACATGAATCTTGCAATTCAAAGCCTCGAATTGAAAAGTGTGTTGCGTAAAGCAGTGAATCAACAGCATTTGGAGAGTGGTGATATTGAGCTTTTCTAGTGTTTGGTGAGTGTAAAAATAGGGGACCGGAGCGTCCTAAATTTAGAAAAGTAGGAGCAAAGATGGCTAAAACGATACTTGCAGTTGATGATTCCAGCTCGTTACGGCAGATGGTGGCGTTCAGTCTAAAGGCCGCAGGTTATTTGGTGGTGGAAGCGGTGGATGGACAGGATGGTTTGGAGAAAGCAAAAAACCAGACTGTCGATTTGGTGCTAACTGACCAAAATATGCCACGTATGGATGGTTTGGCATTGATCAAATTGCTCCGTGGCATTGCGAGCTATCAAAAGGTGCCAATCTTAATGCTGACTACCGAGTCCAGCGATGAGATGAAGGCCAAGGGACGGGCGGCTGGCGCAAATGGCTGGTTGGTGAAGCCATTTGATCCACAAAAGTTGATCGAAGTGGTCAAGAAGGTGATTGGCTAAATCACTTGGGGACGCGCGAAAATGGTGCAATGTGAACGAGACGGAGTCTGACAATGACCATCGATATAAGTCAGTTCTTTCAGGTATTTTTCGATGAAGCTGAAGAACTCTTGGCCGAGAAGGAGCGCTTGCTTTTGGCGGTAGATGTTTCTGCACCTGATGCAGAACACCTGCATGCGATATTTCGCACAGCCCATTCCATTAAAGGGGGGGCCGCGACATTCGGTTTGACTGACATGACCGAAGTGACTCACATTCTGGAGTCATTACTGGATAAGATACGCAAAGGTGAAATGGCTTTAACCGCCGAGCATGTTGATGCTTTTTTGGTGGCCAAAGATATCCTGAAAATGCAATTGGACGGGCATCGCCTGGGAACGCCGGTTAACCAGGATGCCGTGGCCGATGCGCGCATGATGTTGCAATCTTTTTTGGTTGAAACAGCGGGTAAAGATTCTCAGGCAAAACTGGTGCTGGCACCTAGCATCGTAGAACCAGCTCGCCCGGTTGCACTCGATTTAACCGGGGCCAAGCGCTATCGCATCGAATTGCCTGAACTTTCCCAGCGCGACATCAATGCTTTGGCTGCGGAATTGGGACTTTTGGGGCGAATCAGCATTGCGCCGATTGATGGCAAGCGTTTTGTTGCGACGCTCACGACCAATGAAAGTATCGACGATATCGTTGCGATTTGCTCATTTATTCTCGATCCAAAAGATTTAAAGATTATGGATGCGCCAGCGCTCACTGCGGAGCAAAGTCAAGCGGAGCAGTTGGCCAAAGCCAAGATGGAAGAAGAACAGGGTTATGGCTTTTTTGATCCGATCGAGCCACCGCAGGAAGTTGAGTTAAGCGATGACGAGCGCGGTTATGGATTCTTTCAACCTTTGGATCAAATCCGTGCTGCTGCAACAAAAACTGTGGCAAGTCCACCTGATGCGGGCGGCAATGCCAATACAACACGTGATGCCGAGGCTGAACCGCAAAATGAAGTTCAGGTTGAGAAAAAGGTTGCGGTAAAACGTGAAAGTGATAAGAGTGCCAGTGAATCTTCATCGATACGTGTCAGTATCGAGAAAGTCGATCAATTAATTAATTTAATTGGTGAGTTGGTGATCACACAGGCAATGATTGAGCAGCGTTCGAGTTCTCTTGATCCAATGTTGCATGAGCGCTTGCTCAACAGCGTGAGTCAATTGACTCGTAATACCCGGGATTTGCAAGAAGCGGTCATGTCAATACGCATGATGCCAATGGATTTCGTATTTTCTCGCTTCCCACGCATGGTACGGGACCTTGCTGCCAAGTTGGGCAAAAAAGTTGATTTCATCACTCATGGTGCCGCAACTGAATTGGATAAAGGCTTAATCGAGCGCATTGTTGATCCTTTGACACATTTAGTGCGTAATAGTATCGATCATGGCATCGAAATGCCAAATGCGCGTTCGGCGGCTGGTAAAAGCGAGGCTGGGCGTTTATTTTTGTCCGCGGGCCATCAAGGCGGAAACATCGTGATTGAAGTGAGCGACGATGGTGGTGGTTTGAATCGCGAAAAAATTCTGACCAAAGCCAAACAACAAGGCTTACCCGTATCAGATAGCATGAGCGATAGCGATGTTTGGCAATTAATCTTCGCGCCCGGTTTTTCTACCGCAGAAACGATCACTGACGTATCCGGACGAGGCGTCGGAATGGATGTGGTGAAGCGCAATATCGCCGCGATGGGCGGTTCGGTTGATATTCGATCTGCCAAAGGATTTGGCACCACCATTTCGATTTCATTGCCATTAACACTGGCGATTCTGGATGGCATGTCGATTAAAGTCGGCGAAGAGGTTTATATTTTGCCTTTGAGTTTTGTGGTTGAATCTTTGCAACCGGTTGCCACCGATATTAAAGAAATTAGCGGAAAAGGGAGGGTAATCAAAGTGCGTGGTGAATACCTGCCGCTTATTCCTTTATATCAAATGTTCGATATCGAACCACGTTTTACTGATCCTTCGGCTGGTATTGTCGTCATTCTGGAATCGGATGGCAAAAAAGCTGGTCTGTTTGTGGATGATTTAGTTGGGCAGCAACAGGTGGTGGTTAAAAATCTCGAATCAAATTATAGAAAAGTGATGGGTATATCCGGGGCAACCATATTGGGCGATGGTGGTGTCTCGCTGATTTTGGATGTTGCTGCATTGTTGCGTTCAAGTCGTCAGTTAGTGGATGAATCAATTTTTACTTGATTTTTTAAATGGGTATAAACATGTCGAAAAATGCAAATGAATCTTCATTGTCGAATAGTTCCGGGGCAAACAAGGAAATATCGGGGCACGAATTTTTGGCATTTACACTTGGTACAGAAGAATATGGCATTGATATTCTGAAAGTCCAGGAGATTCGTGGTTATGAAGCGGTAACCCGCATCGCCAATGCCCCGGAATTTATCAAGGGCGTGATTAATTTGCGCGGAATTATTATTCCTGTGGTTGATATGCGAATTAAATTTAACTTGGGCTCGCCCGTATATGACCAGTTTACGGTGGTGATTATTTTAAATATTCGTGGACGAGTGGTTGGAATGGTGGTTGATAGCGTGTCCGATGTGACAACGCTGTCTCCTGAGCAGGTAAAGCCCGCGCCAGAAATGGGTACTGCATTCAATACCGATTATTTGATCGGATTGGGAACGATAGATCAGAGGATGTTGATCTTGGTTGATATCGATAAATTAATGTCAAGCTCGGAGATGGGTTTGATGGAAAAATTAGCTGCTTAAGCACAGTTTAATAAAAGGATTTTTGGGGGAATGAATAATATCATGGGAGATGATTGGTTAAGATAAATTCATTCTGATACGAGGAGTGTTCAGGGAGGATGTATGGTTAAGTTGACAGATATTAAAATCGGATTTCGTTTGAGTTTGGGTTTCGGTTTAATTCTGTTATGTGCCCTGGTACTATTGGTTCTTGGTCTGTGGAGGATGAGTGAATTGCAAGCATCCACGGATTTTATTGTGAATGGAAAAGTAAAAAGTTTAATCAATGCAACTGGTATGCGAGAAGGCGGTTGGGCTTTAGCCTTGACCTTGCGTAAAGTCAGTACGCCAACGGATGCGATGGAAGCAGAACGAGAAACCAGGCGGTTAGTGTCAATTATGGCTTCATATCAAAAGGCAGAGCGTGATATGAAGGCAATGATTGTAAGCGAGCGCGAGAAGCAATTGTTGAATTCGGTGCAAGAGCAAACGATGGTGGTATTTCCTTTGGTGGAAAAGGTGCGCAAGTTTGTTGATGGGGGGAACTTTTTTGACGCGGCTTTGTTGTTGAAGGGGGAGTTCCCTGGGCCGCATGAGAAATGGATGGCCGCCTTGAGTGTTTTGGCTGATCATCAAAATAAGATAATGAATGAAACCTATGAGGAATCGAAGCAAAAATATCGAACCGCAATGATTGGTATGTCTGCCATTGGGATTGTGATGTTTTTATTGGGTGTTATTGTCGCGACCGTCATTACTGGAACCATTATCAAGCCATTGCACCAGGCTGGACACGTTGTTGATTTTATTGCGCGAGGAGATTTAACTGAAACGATTGAATCAACCGGAAAAGATGAGGCAGCAAAGATGCTGCAATCGCTTAAAATGATGCAGCAGAATCTGATACATGCTTTACATCAAATTCAGGAAGGAAGTGAAGCAATTCATGTTGCATCCAAAGAAATTGCGGCTGGCAATTCCGATTTATCAAACAGAACCGAAGCACAAGCGAGTTCGCTGGAGGAGACGGCAAGTTCAATGGAGGAGTTGACAGCCACTGTGAGGCAAAATTCAAACAACGCGAAACAAGCGAATGAATTGGTCGTTTCTGCTTCTGCAATTGCGGTTAAGGGGGGGAAGGTGGTTTCCCAAGTGGTTTCTACGATGGGATCGATAAAAGATAGTTCACGTAAGATTGTTGATATTATTTCAGTCATTGATGGCATTGCTTTTCAAACCAATATTTTGGCTTTGAATGCGGCGGTCGAAGCGGCACGGGCTGGTGAGCAAGGCCGTGGATTTGCGGTGGTGGCGGCTGAAGTTCGGAATTTGGCGCAGCGTTCGGCTGGGGCGGCCAAGGAAATTAAAACCTTGATTGGTAATTCGGTTGAGCAAGTGGATTTAGGTGGCCGCTTAGTTGATGATGCAGGTCAAACCATGCAAGAGATCGTCGGGTCAGTCAAAAGAGTGGCCGATATTATGAATGAAATTTCTGCTGCGAGTCATGAGCAAAGTAATGGTATCGAAGAAGTGAATTTGGCAGTAACGCAAATGGATGAAATGACGCAGCAAAATGCTGCGTTGGTTGAGCAAGCGGCTGCTGCAGCTCAAAGTATGCAGGATCAATCCAAGAAGTTGGATGATGCGGTCAGAATGTTTAAGTTACGTTGATTTTGAAAACTATTGTGTCGATTGATGGCGTTGCAAGGGGTGGAAATTGTGATCTATCGAAGCAATTTTTTGAAAAAGGTTGGCTGTTGTGAACGAAGTGTATCCTTATCGTTCATTTCACTTAAAAATAAATGCTTGTTATCCGAAGATAGGAAAATTTGTAGGATAATCAGATGTGGGAGAAATGAAGTTGTCAGTTCTCAATAATTGCGTTCTTTGCATTGTTTTGAATTTGTTTCCTCAACCTTTGAGTGGCATGCTTAAATAATAGGGATCTTGCGTCTCGCTTGATTGAAGCATGCAGGTGTAGGCTTTATGAGTTCTTTGTTGGTTTTTTTGGGGAAGAATTATGACTTTGAGTGATTACCGTATCGGAGCTCGTCTCGGTGTGGGATTCGGTGTGATATTAACGATTCTCGTTATGACTTTGGTTTTAACGATTTTTCTTAATATAAGAAATAAAGAAGCTTTGATGAGCGGTCTTAATGTCGCAGATGGTAAAAGTTTAATCGCATCTGATATGAAAAGTGCGATACTGGAGTCGGGTATCGCCTCTCGAAATATAGGTTTGCATACTGATCCCGTCGAAATGCAAAAAGAAC
>CAMBDR010000036.1 GCA_945864765.1 Janthinobacterium lividum
TTTGTTTTTCGCCCATAGTTAAAATAGCACAGGATGCCCGTCGTTTGATTGTAGAATCAAGGCATATTTCATTGCGGGAAGTTAAGTATGGGATGGTTTGGCAAAGCAAAGAAAAACCCCGGCTGGATAGCGTTTGCGTTTTCCAGTGATGGCTTGTGCCTTGCCAATGTGATTCCTGCCAAGGGCAAACCCCAGGTGCTCAAATGTTCCTTCCATGAACTTGCTGATTCCAAACACTTATTGGAAAAAATGGGCAAGGAATTTGCCGCCAAAAGCCATTCTTGTACCAGCTTGCTTTCGGCTCCGCAATATCAATTGCTGTCCGTGGAAGCGCCGAATGTACCCGAGGCCGAGTTAAAAACTGCGATACGCTGGCGCTTGAAGGAATTGGTCGATTACCCGGTCGATCAGGCCACCGTCGATGTGATCGACATCCCGATGAATAAGGAAGCCTCGGTCAAGGTGCGCAATGTGTTTGCGGCGGTGGCGCGTAACCAACATATTGCACAGATGCAAAACAGTTTTGCCGAGGCGGATATTCCCTTAATTGCCATCGATTTGCCCGAAATGGCGCAACGCAATATTTCTGCCTTGGCCGAACCGGAAGGGCGCGGCTTGGCCATGCTCTCGTTTAATGATGAAGGCGGTTTGCTCACCATTACCTTCGCTGGCGACTTATACCTGACGCGCCGGGTCGATGTCAGCTTTGCGCAATTGAATGGCGCGCCGGGCGACCTACTAAGCGCGGCCTACGATAAAATTACGCTCGAATTGCAACGCTCGCTGGATCACTTTGATCGGCAATATCATTATGTGGGCTTATCCAAGCTGATGCTCGCGCCGCTGGCTGAAGCGGGGCCGCGCCTGCATGCGTATCTGGCTGCCAATTTGTATATGCCGGTGGAAATGCTGGCGCTTGACAGTGTGTTGGATTTTTCCCATTTCCCCGAGTTACAACAGGCGCAGGCGCAGCAGCGTTATTTTTTGGCCCTGGGGGCCGCTTTGCGCGCTGAAGAGGTGGCGGCATGAGTGCGCAAATCAATCTGGTTAACCCTGGCTTACGCAAGAAAAAAGAGTATTTTTCAGCCAGTGTGTTAATGTTGGCCTTGGCTGCATGCAGCTTGATGATGTTGGCAGCCACCGGTTATGTGGTGTATGAAACCCATACCAAGCAATTGCGCGCCTTGAGCGCCAAAACCCTGCTTAGTGGGGCCAAGCAAGAATTGGCCACCGTGACTGCCGTAAAAGTACCGCGCGCCAAAAATGCGCGGATGGAAGCGCAAGTTAAAGATATGGAAGCCCGGGTATTGGGTTTGTTGAAAGTCACGGTTGAATTGAAAAAGGGTGATTTTGGTAATGCAACCGGCTATTCTGGCTATTTGCGTGCCTTTGCGCAACAACGGCTGGAGGGCATTTGGCTGACCGGGGTATCGGTCAATGATCATGGTAACGACATTGGTTTGCAAGGCCAGGCGCTACAGGCGGTATTGTTGCCGCAGTATCTCCAGCGTTTGTCGAGCGAAGAAGTGTTGCGCGGTAAAGCCTTCGACAGTCTTTCCATGCAACGCAAGGCCGCGCCCGCGAGTACTGCTGCGCCAAGTGCGCCCACCCCCACCAGCACCACCACAGGCGGCCCGGTCGCCGTTAGCGCGAGTCAAAATTTGGGTATTGACAGTGTGTTGGCCAATGCCAAAGATATTTCAAATGCGATGAATAATCCGGCGGCTTTATCGGCCTTGTTGGCCAAATTGGGTGGGCAACAGCCACGAGCCGGGGCGGCCAATGTGACTGCTGCGGCCACTGCCACTGCCACCCCAGCGTCTGCTGCCAGCCCGGTGGTGCCAATTGATCCGGGCCGCTTGCCGATTGAATTTAGTCTGCAGGCGCATTCGGTACAATTTGGGCCAGATGGTAAGGAGATCAAATGAAGCAACGTATCGCTGACTTGATGGCCAAGCTCGATGCCATGAGCTTGCGCGAGCGCATCATGGTGTTTGTGGCGGCGCTGGCGGTTCTGTGGGTCATCATGAATACACTGGTTTGGAAACCGATGTTGCTCAAACAAAAAACCTATGATGCCGAACTGCGCCAGGCCAAAGCGGAAATGCTGGCTGCACGCGACGAGATTAATGCAAAACTCACCTTGTTTGCAGTAGACCCGGATCGCGACAATAAACAACGTCTGGACACTTTAAAGAAAGAGTACGAGCGCATTTACAATAATTTGGGCGAACAGCAAAAAGGCTTGGTGGCCCCGGAAAAAGTGCCCCAATTATTGCAAAGCGTACTAAAGCAAAATAACCGTTTGGTGTTGCTTTCTTTGCATACCATCGATAAAACACCCAGACCCGCCCCTGTGCCCGAAGCCAATGGCCGGGTATTGGGCGTGGATGCGGTGCAAAAGTTGTTTGAGAAAATCCATCCACCGGAAAGCGCGAGCGCCCAGCCGAGTCCGGCTACCCTGCTTGGGGTAGTCGCTGGTGCTTTGGCTGGCCAGGCCGTCAACGCTAACGCCAATGCAGCGGCCAGCGCCAGTGCCAGCGCCAGTACCAGTGCGGCGGCCAATGCGGCTGCCAGTGCCAAAGCCGAGAAACCTGCGGAAGAAGAAAAAGGCCCGATTTTCCGCCATGGTGTGGCTGTGGAAGTGGAGGGCAGTTATCTCGATTTGTTAGAGTATTTGGTGGCACTGGAAAAATTGCCGCAGCGCGTGTATTGGGGAAATTTGCAATTGAATGTGCATCGCTATCCGAAGGCGACCATGTCAGTCGAAATCTATACGTTGAGTTTGGATAAAAAATGGTTGAATTTATAAATCTTCATTGGCGTAGCGGGTTGGCGTGCGGCGCGCTGGCAGCCTTGCTGGCGCATGCGCCTGCGTGGGCCGGAGATGACAATTTACCCGACCCGACGCGCCCGGCCAATGTCAGCCCGGATGCGACTGATGCGACAGAAAATGGTCAGATATTACCGCAGTTGCAGTCGGTCTTGATTTCCCCCCAGCGTAAAGTGGCGGTGATTAGTGGGCAAACCCTGCATATTGGGGAAAAATTTGCCGGGGCCACCCTGATAAAAATCACGGCGCATGAAGTGGTTTTAAAAAATGGCACGGAACTGCAAAAATTAAAGCTTTATCCCGATATTGAAAAACGTAAGAGTTCGGCCACGGCCAAGCCAGCGGGCCAAACCCTACAGAAAGATTATTAAAGCATGCCTACCTATCTATTCCTGTTTTTGCTCGCTTGCGGTTTGGCCGCTTGTAGCACACCTGGTTCGCAACGCGAAACCTATGACAAAATTCGTGCCGAAATTGCGGCAGAGTTGAAGCAAGTGCAAGCGAATCAGGCGGCCCAGGCTGAGGCCGTGGCCAAAGCCTTGCTGCCACCACTCTCCATTGCCGCTGCACCCAAACCGCGCAAAGTGCCGGAAGAGCGCTTTAGCGTTTCGTTTAACCAGGTGCCTGCAGCGCAGTTTTTTACCGCCATTGCCGCCGATACCCGTTATAACATGTTGTTGCACCCCGAGGTGGCGGGCAGTATTTCGGCCAATTTAAAAGATGTGACCTTGTTCGAAGCTCTGGATGCGATTCGCGAAATTTATGGCTATGACTACAAAGTCGAGGGCAGCCGCATTTATATTCGTCCGCTTACTCTGCAAACGCGGGTATTTCAAGTCAATTACCTCACCTCCAGCCGACGCGGCAGTTCCGATATTCGGGTTTCCAGTGGTTCGGTAACAGAGAGTGCGAGTAATAATGCCAACAGTGGCAATAATGGTACTGGTAATAACAATGCCGCCGGGGGCAATGCGGGCGGCGCGGGTACTGCCAGTCGTGGCCCGGTTGAAAGCAGCCGCATCACCACCTCGTCCAATACCGATTTTTGGGGTGAGCTGAAAGCCTCGCTGGAAGCGATTATGGGGGCCAAAGAAGGGCGTAGCGTGGTGATTAGCCCGCAATCGGGCGTGGTGGTGGTACGCGGCTTGCCGGACGAATTGCAGAATGTCGCATTATATTTGAAGGCGACCCAAGTATCGGTAGATCGGCAAGTGATTTTGGAAGCCAAAATTCTCGAAGTGCAATTGAATGATAGCTACCAGACTGGTATCAACTGGAGCGCATTTAATCAGGCTGGCTCGAATCATCGTATTTCGGCGGGTTTGGTCGCGCCCGGTGCGGTACTGCAACCGCTGGGCGGCGCAGTATCGGGCGGTAATGCCAATGCCGTGCTTGCGACACCGGGTACAGGTTTGGGGGCCGCGATTGGTGCAACCGGTTCTTTGTTTGGTTTGGCCTTTCAAACCTCGAATTTTGCTGCCTTAATCTCATTTCTTGAATCGCAAGGCACGGTGCATGTGTTATCCAGCCCGCGCATTGCCACCCTGAATAATCAAAAAGCCGTATTGAAGATCGGCACCGATGAATTTTTTGTGACCAATGTTTCAACTACCACCACACCGGGAACCGGCGGTGCTGCCAACACCACCACCCCCAGTATTACGCTGCAACCCTTTTTCTCGGGCGTGGTGCTGGATGTGACGCCGCAAATCGACGATCAAGGCAATATCACCCTGCATGTTCACCCGCAAGTGAGCCAGGTTTCTACCATCAACAAGCGGGTTGATCTGGGTAGTGTTGGCGCATTCACCTTGCCGCTGGCGTCCAGCAATACCTCGGAAACCGATAGCGTGGTGCGTGGGCAAAATGGCCGGATTGTGGCTATCGGCGGTTTGATGCGTCAGGCTGCCACCAACGAGCGCTCGCAAGTGCCGGGCTTGGGAGACGCCAACCTGATCGGCGGCTTATTCAAAAATACTGCGCAAACCGTGCAAAAGCGCGAACTGGTGATTTTGTTAAAGCCAACCGTGGTGGAAAATGCAGGTGCCTGGGGCCAGGATTTACTGGAGGCCGGGCGTCGGGTTGATGCCCTGCAACCGCGCCAGGAGTAAGGCACCATGTACGAACAGCATTTTGGCTTGCGCGAGTTGCCCTTTGGGATTACCCCCGACACCAGCTATTTTTTCAGTTGCAATCAGGCACAACAGGCGCTCAACACCCTGTTGATTGCGGCGCGCAATGGCGAAGGCTTTATCAAAATAACCGGGGAAGTGGGCACCGGTAAAACCATTTTATGCCGCAAATTCATGGCCACCCTGGGCGAACAGTTTGTGACCGCCTATATTCCCAACCCGATGCTGGAAGCGCGCACCCTGATGTTGGCTTTGGCCGAAGAATTGCAAATTGTGCTCGATAAAGATGTCGATCAACACCATTTGCTCAAATCAATTTATTTACGCTTGCTCGATTTGGCGCGTTCTGGCCGCCGTGTATTGCTTTGCCTGGATGAAGCCCAGGCCATCCCGCTGGAAAGTCTGGAAGCCTTGCGTCTGCTCACCAATCTCGAAACCGAAAAACGCAAGCTATTGCAAATTGTCTTGTTCGGCCAACCGGAACTGGATCGCAAATTGCAAGATCCATCGATTCGGCAATTGAATCAACGCATTACCTTTCATTATCACCTGGGTGCCATGCAGCATGATGATTTGGAATATTACCTGGCCCACCGTTTGCGCGTGGCCGGTTTTACGGGCAGCCGTTTGTTTAGCCGTGCCGCCATCAAAAAACTGTATGTGGCCAGCCGTGGCATTCCACGACTGGTGAATATTTTGGCGCATAAGGCGCTGATGGTGGCTTATGGGCGTGGCTTGCAACAGGTTGAAAAGCAACATGTGATTGCCGCCGCCAACGATACGCTCCCGACCTGGGGCTGGCGTGACTGGCGTAATTGGCGCACTAATTTGAGCGGTTGGTGGCGTGCTGGCGGAGTGGCGCGATGAGTGTGATCAATCAAATGTTGAAGGACCTGGATGCGCGCAGCAAACAGGGGCAAGCGGTGGCCGCCATGCCGCGTGCGGTGCAAGCCGTGGCTGAGTCCGGAGAAACCAGCGGGTTTTCACGCGGGTGGCGCTGGATGACCGCTTTGGCAGTGCTTTTATTGCTGTTGGTATTGTGGTTTGCCTGGACTCGTCCTCGTGCCAAAATGGAATGGCATGCTTCGTCGCTGGCGACGGCGACGCAAACCGCACCCATTGTGGCACCATCTGCACCTGCAGCAACGCCTGAGCCGGCATCTGTAGCAACGCCCACGCCCGCACCCGCGCCCGCATCTGTAGCAACGCCCACGCCCGCACCTGTAGCAATGCCCGCGCCCACGCCTGCGCCTGCTGTGGCGGCGTCAGCGCCTGTGCCGCCAGCCAGTTTAGGAAACTTGAAGTTACGTTTAATTCCCGAATTAAAGCTACTCACTACCAGAGTAAGTGCGAACGTCAGTGCGCAAGTCAGTGCGCAAGTTGATGCGCCAGAATCAACTCCAGCGCCAGCCAATAAGGCGGCAGTTGCAAGTCGGCCAAGTCAAGCGGAGGTGAGTAAGCCAGAGACGCCAAAGAGCGTTGCGCAAACGCACGGCGACAACCTCCCGGTGAAGCAAATCAAGGCGCTCAGTTCGCAACAAAGGGCGGAAAGCGAATTTCGGCACGCCCTGCAAGCCAAGGCGCAAGGACGCCAGACCGAAGCGTTGCAGGCGCTGGAGCAAGCTTTGCAATGGGATCAGCAACATACCGCCGCGCGCCAAACCCTGGTGGCCTGGTTGTTGGAATCAGGTCAGGCCGAAGAAGCAATCCGGCATTTAAAAGATGGCTTGGCGCATGATCCGGGGCAAGCCGGTTTGGCGATGATTTTAGCCCGACTTCAGGTTGATCAGGGCCAGGTCTCGGCTGCTCTGGCGACCTTGCAACGCAGTTTGCCCTACACGCTGGAAGGGGCGGAATATCATGCGTTTTTGGCAGCATTATTGCAACGTCAGAAAAATCACAAAGAAACCATTGAACACTACCAAATCGCGCTACGCTTAAAGCCCGAGAATGCGCTGTGGTGGATGGGACTAGGTATTTCTTTGCAGGCAGACCGACAAAATGCTGCCGCGCGCGATGCATTTCAACGGGCTAAAAGCAACCCCGGTTTAACGCCCGGATTTACCGCCGATTTGCAATCGTTTGTCGAGCAGCGCTTGAATCAACTGCCCTGAGATCGATTGCTACGAGATCAAGGCCTCATAAACTGGCTTGCTGCCCCCAGATTTGTTTCATACTGAAGCGAATCGCGGCATCATCTTCATGCAAGGCTTCGCGGATTTGAAACAATGGCCCATCGGCCTCGCGCACCACCGGAAACGGTAACAGCGGCACCCCGCGTGCTGAGACCAACGCATGTACCACCGCAACCTGTTCACCGTTGGGGCGTTTGCTGACCACGCCAATTTCGTTATTTTTTAAGCGCACAAAGGTGCCCGGCGGGTAGGGGCCAAGTTGTTGGATGAATGGGTCAATCAATTTCGGATCAAGGTTGCCGGGTTTGCTGATAAATAATTCTTGCAGCGCCAAATTGGGCAGCATGGATTTACGATAATTACGTGCGGAAATCAAGGCGCAATAGCGGTCAGCTTGGGCAATAATCTTGGCATTTTCGGGAATTTCATCGCCGTTTTTGCCCGATGGGTAACCCGAACCATCATCACATTCATGATGCGCCAGGACATAGGAAACCCATTCGTTATCATCAATGCCAGCGTGCTTTAAGAGGGCTGCGCTTTCTTCCGGATGGTGCAGCACCACTTGCTGTTCTTCGTGCGACAGAATATGGCGGCTGCTATTGATTTGCTCTTGCTGACGCAGCATGCCAATATTCATGGTCAGCGAGGCGGCCGCGATAAGTTGTTGTTCATCCGGTGTTTTACCCATGGCGCTGGCCACCAGGTGCGCAACAATCGCGGTTTCAATGCAATGGCGGATGGCATAACTGCCCGCAATTTGATTCAATAAAATGCACGCCAGTGCGATTTCCGGATTCAAATTGACGGCATGAATCAGTTGTTGGGCCACATGGATTAATTCGCTGCGGGGATTTGGGTTGGCCGCCAGATTGACTAATAAACGCTCCAGCTTGGTATCAATGCTATTCAAGCTGCGTAACACCGAACCTTCGGCAATGGCTGGTTGTTCGGTGTACAGACCTGCCAGCAACAAGGCTTGCAGTCGAGTTTCATCAGATAAAATCTGGTCGCGATGCAGCACAATTTGGCCGCTCGCGTCGAGCAAATCCCAATTCAGCACCTGGCCGATTTGAAGTTCCGACATCATAATGCGACGCGCCACCGTATTTCCCCTTTTATGCTGTTGGTCTGTGTGATATCAATTTAATGTTTGCGTAATATTAATGTAATTTCAATGAATATCATTCATCCGACGGTTTATCTATTTTGGAGTTTATGCAGGCAAGCCAAGGCCAGTTCCAGCGTTTGGTCTTTTTTGGCGAAGCAAAAACGCACGATGCCCGACTGTTTTGGCTGTTGATAAAACGCCGAAACCGGTATGGCCGCCACACCAATCTGCGTGGTTAGCCACTTGGCAAAATCCGCTTCCAGTATATCGGAAAAGCCATCATAACGGACACACTGGAAATAGGTGCCATCGGCAGGCAGACATTCAAATGGGGTCTGTTGTAAGCCTGCACGGAACAAATCGCGTTTGCGCTGATAAAACGATGGCAGTTCCAAATACGGAACCGGATTATTTAAATAGTGCGCCAAACCATACTGCATGGGCGTATTGACGGTAAATACATTAAATTGATGGACTTTGCGAAATTCGCGCATCAAGGAGGCGGGGGCGGCCACATAGCCGACCTTCCAACCCGTTACATGAAATGTTTTGCCAAAACTGGACACCACGAAAGCGCGTGCTGCCAGTTCCGGGTAGCGCGTGACGGATTCATGGGCTTCGCCATCGTACACCATGTGCTCATACACTTCGTCCGATAAAATGAGCAGCTTGCTATGGCGCACCAGGCTGATCAAGGCTTGCATGTCGGCGGCTCGCAAGATCGAACCGGTTGGATTATGCGGCGTATTGATGATAATCATGCGTGTCTTGTTGCTGATTGCCGCACCCACCTTATCCCATGGCACATAATAGCCACGCGTATCAATTTCCATTGAAACCAATACTGGTATGCCGCCCGCCAACGTAATGGCCGGCACATAGCTGTCATAAGCGGGTTCGATCACAATCACTTCATCTCCCGGATGAACGGCGCATAAAATCGCGGTCAACAAAGCCTGGGTGGCACCTGCCGTGACGGTGATTTCGCTATCACTGTCGTATTGATAATCGTATAAGTTTTCAATTTTTGCGCTGATGGCAAGGCGTAAAACTGCCACGCCTGCCATGGGCGGATATTGATTATGCCCCTCTTGCATGGCGGCGCGTACAAACTCGATCAGTGCCGGGTCGCAATCAAAATCGGGAAAGCCTTGACCGAGGTTCCAGGCTTTGTGCGCAGCAGCCAAGGCCGACATTTCGGTAAAAATCGTGGTGCCTACCGCTGGCAGGCGTGAGGGCAGTTCTGGCGTTTCGGGCGGATAATGATCGGGCAAGCTCATGTTGAATACTCAATAGTGGATGTGTTGTATTAATGCAATAAATATGTAATAAATATGCAATCTAGCGTCGAAAATGAATTGCGAAAATATTAATGTGTTAAATCAATGCAGCCGCATCGACGGTTTTACGCATGAGACTCGATATCGGCCAGCGATTCGCGGCCACGCGTGGTAATTTCTACCTGACCAGAAGCAGCATCGATCAGAATATGACCTTTTTTGGCCAGAAAAAACACCACAGGTTCGGCCAAGGGGCTGGCAGGATTGTTGGCGATGGCGCGCAAGCCATCAATACATTGTTTAAGAAACAGCATTTGCCGTCCCGCTTCACTTATTTCCAGGCTACCATCTTTGCGCCAGGTAAATAATTTGATCCCCGCCAGCCGTTTGGCGTTGCGGTTAATGCAATGGCTGGGCTTGCTGCCCTTGGGGAGCTTACTCATTTGCTCCAGGGCCTCGTATTCGTCAGCGCTTAATTTATGGCTCATTGCGACTCTCTGGTGTTAAATTGACTGGATCATATTTTAATCGAAAAGGGATGGGTGGGTTAAGAATAATTCCCATTATCAAAACAGCCATGTGAAGAAAAAATGAAGAAAAAGTGAAGAAAAAGCGGACACAAAAAAAGCCAACCTCGCGGTTGGCTTTTTCTGGAAAACAAAAATATTACTTTGAAGCTGAAGCCGATGCTGCTGAAGCCGAAGCTGCTGGAGCCGAAGCTTCTGGAGCTGGAGCCGAAGCTGCTGGAGCCGAAGCTTCTGGAGTTGGAGCTGGGGTCGAAGCGGCTGGTGTTGGGGTAGCTTCTGGAGCTGGCGTTGGAGCTGGGGTTGTAGCTTCCATCGAAGCCGAAGCCGATTCAGGAGCTTTTGCGCCGCAGCCAACCAGAGCGATTGCCAACAGGGAAACGATCAACAGGGATTTTTTCATGGGGTTTTCCTTAAATAATTCAAAAAAAAAAGTGGTGAAACAGTTGCGATGAATAATTACCGGTAATTATCGCTCTTAGGATGTCATCGAAGGCTTTTTGTACCAAAACGGTGCTTGCCAGACAGCTCAAACTTCCTGACCGATAATTATAGCGAAAAATTGTGCATTGCAGTAGCCCTAGGGACTGCTGGCCAATCAATTTGTTAATTTACAACGTATTTTGTTGTTGCAAAACAACTGAAATCTTGACCTCGCATCAAACTGATGGGATGCGTATGCATTGTTACATAAAAGCCCGTGCTGTTGAGTGTTTCAGTTTCGGTTACTAAAACAAGCATCAGCACCGCTACTCCAGCATGGAAGGCAGAATCATATCACAAATCGAGAAAGAAATTAGAAAAATGTTTCTAATGGCCTGGCAAATTGCAAGATGGCGTGCTTCATTGCGCTACAAGCCAAGGCGACTGGCATGAATGCCGATATCGGATGCGAGCCAAATTTCGGCAAAGCGCTTGCTGCTAATTTGTGTGGCTTCACTCGAATGAAATACGGCTTCACCACGAAAATGATCGCAATGATAGCGTCGCACGATGTGGGTTTCATCGGCGATGCAAAATGAATCGGTCAATTGGCGCAAATTGCGTGGCGTGATACGGCATTCGATGGCGTGGCTGAAATCGGTGAAAAATGGCATGAAGCGCGGGCACTCATTGCTCAGATAATGGGTGCGATGCATGGCCAGGTGCAGACGATTTTTCTTGTCCAGCAGTAAAAAATGGCGTAAAGCCTGAAAGATATCGGCATGTTCCAAACCCCAACGGGTGAAGTCGGGGTCAAATAATTGGATTTGATGCTGCGCAAGACCGATGCACTGATTCAGCAGGTGTACAAATTCGCTGGGTAAGGTAAATAGCGTTTGGCTGACTGGCGTTTCTTGGCGCGCAGGCTCGTTTGCCTCTGGTGCGGCTGGAGCCTGATTCATCATTCTTTGCCATTGTTGCTCGGTGCTTGACATAAACTCTCCTGTTCAGCTGAGGCTTAACCAACCATCCTGATACCAGGTATAGAGTGCCTGTGCAACATCTTCGCTCGCGCTGGCCACTTGTTGGCCCGTGAGAGCGCGACCATTGGCAAGCAGGCTTAATGCGGGTTTGTCGGCACGGCGCATGGTAAGGGCTTCGCCATTGATAAATACATCACTTCGATGGTAGAGCATGCTGGTTTTGCGCGACAGATGTACGCCGCGCTCGGCAGCCGCTTTGGCAAATTGGCTTGGACTCATCACCTTGCCGGGCGGGGTAAAACTGACCAGGGCTTTGGGCTCGGATAAATAGGAACCCAAAAATGTCAGAATATCATCTTCATCAAATTGCACTTTATTTAGTTCGGCAGCGATTGTTTGCAGCATGTCAGTACTGATTTCTGCCGGATGGCTGGATGCGACCAGATCGGGGTCGGCATAGCGGCCCGGTAAATCGATGGAATCGGCCATAAACTGTAAAAACGCTTCGCCCAGTTCCTGGTAAGAGGGCGCGCGAAAACCAATCGAATAGGTCATGCACTCGCCCAAGGCCACGCCATCATGCGCATAATGGGGTGGCAGGTAGAGCATGTCACCCGGTTCAACCACAAATTCTTGATCCGGGCGGAAGTCGGCCAGGATTTTTAAAGGCATGTCGGGTAATAAGGATAAATCTTTTTGCGCGCCAATGCGCCAGCGCCGTTGGCCGTGTGCCTGTAGCAAAAATACGTCATATGAATCAAAATGTGGGCCAACCCCACCGCCCTCGGTGGCATAGCTGATCATTAAATCATCCAGCCGCGCATCGGGTAAAAAGCGGAATTGGCGCAATAGCGCGTCGGCGTCGTCGTTGTGCAAATTCACCCCTTGCACCAGCAGGGTCCAGGCTTTTTGGCTAAGCGGGGGTAGAGTGGGCAGTGTGGGGTCTGGCTTGCTGCCGCCATTGGCGAGCTGGAACGGGCCGTTTTGCATCTGCCATGAAGGGGCTGCTGACGGTTCAGTCGCGAGATCGTGTACCAGTAAGCGGCTTTCCACCAAATCTTGGCTGGCCAGTTTAAACAGGGCGGCGCGGCTCAAAATGGCGCGCATGCCGGGAATGGCCTGACGGATTAATAATGGTTTTTTATGCCAATAATCGCTCAGGAATTCGGTGACGCTAATGCCACCAAGCAAGGGGAGGTCGTGTTTTTTCATGTCCACATTATAACCAATCGAGCGGCTATCGGTGGTATTGGAACGTCAGCTTTTTCATGATGTACCTGCATTACAGGGCTTATTGCTGAAAATTTCATGGCGGGATTGGGTGTGGCCACTTGTGACAGGTATAATGGGGGCGAATTTAATGAAAGGAAGTAATATGAAGATTGCCAAAAACACGGTAGTAACGGTGCAATACAAACTCTCGGATGCGCAAGGTGCGCTGATCGAAGATGGCCGCGAGCCTATGGTTTATTTGCACGGTGGCTATGAAAACACTTTGCCGAAAATTGAAGAAGCGCTGGAAGGCAAAGAAGCGGGTTATTCGATTGAAATTCAAGTCGAACCTGAAGATGCTTTTGGCGAATATGATGCCAACCTGGTGAAATTGGAACCGCGTAACCGCCTGCCAACACCGCTTGAAGTCGGTATGCAATTTGAAGGCATGCCCGATGGCAGCGATGATGAAGACGATGCCATGATTTTCACCGTCACCAAAATCGCTGACGATATCGTGGAACTCGATGGCAATCATCCCTTGGCTGGGATTGCATTGCGTTTCGCCCTGAATGTCACGGAAGTGCGTGCCGCCACGGAAGAAGAAATCGAACATGAACATGTACACGGCCCCCATGGCCATGGCCATGATTACGACGATGAAGACGAAGATGATGAAGGTAGCGGCGACGAGTATCGCAGTCATCCGCTGCATTAATTTGAACAAATATCAATAAGGCAGCAAACCTGGGCATGACTTATATTGCTTATGGGTTTGCCGCCTTATTTTTTTCGAGCGCAAATGGCGCGGCCAGATTGGAATTGGCCCGAAACTCGTGCCAACCCGGCGACAAGCTGATATGGCCGATATTGCCACGCCATTGGATGGTATTGGCGTTTTGCTCTGGAAATTGATCAACCAACAATAATTTGCCGGCCAATTTGCCACTCAATTGGGTAATTTGATTGCGCATCTCGATAAAGCCATCGCGCTTGGGTTTGCCGTGTACCTGCCATAGATTGCCATCGCTAAACAAGACGATATGGCGTAGCTTTTTTTGTTGCGCCAGTGTGAACAGGCGTTGTAACCAAGTGCGGTTGGCAACCAGCCGATCTTCAAATTCACCATTGCGCCCGGCCTCCAGTAGGTAATGGTTATTATTGGCGGGCAAGTGGATGGTGGCAAACAGGATGCCGTCCAGTTCCCAGCGCGCATTTTCTGTGTAGCGATTAAATTTGCGATTGGCCGATAAACGGGTCAATGGCAATTTGCTGGCACCGAGCGAAAAATCAGTGTCAAACAACAGTTCGCGCAATTGGTTGAGGGGGCTGGGGCCGGGGCAAAAGGCCCAGTCACTGGCAGCGAGCGAGCTAATGATGCTATGTTCGCTGGCATCGAGCGCATTTTTGCGTTGCAGATATAAGTCTTTCTCACACGCTTCGCGTTTGTTTTTCAGGCCGCCCACTATAATAAAGGCGAGGTTGTCGCTATTATGTTCTGCCAATTCGGCGCTTAAGTCCTGGGCGTGGCTGAGCAGGCCAAAATGCAGGGTCGCGGCTGTGGCCATGCTGGCCGCCCAACCCAAAGCCAGGCAGGCGCTGATCGCAAATAAGCGTGTACGCAGTTTCATATATTTATTTGACGTTGGAGGCGGCCAGGGCCAATTGTTTAAGTTGGTAGAGCTGAGCCAAGGCTTCGCGCGGACTGAGCGCGTCCGGGTCAATCGCATCGAGCGCATCCATGGTTTCTTGCCATGCCGGCAGGCGCGGGTCCGGTGCCGGGATGGGGCTGGCATGCTCATCAGCGCTGTGGTTGGCATTGTAGTTTGCATTGTAGTCTGGCGCGGGGCTGGCAAACAAATCCAGTTGCGGTGTGCTATGCAAAGCC
>CAMBDR010000037.1 GCA_945864765.1 Janthinobacterium lividum
TTGCTCGATCCGATTTTGATCGAGCGTTCAACCCAGGTGACGGTCATTAACGCGCATAACGGCTTCTTCAAGATTCCCTTTGCGGGGCAGACCAAGTTTGACGTGACCAGTCCGTTGTTGGCGGTGAGTGGTGCGTGTATTCGGGTCAATGGCGGGGCTTGCCGTAACGGTAATGAACTGGTATCGGGTGCGATTAGCTCGGTACAATCGAGTGCGGTGAGTGGTTTGAGCGCCAGGTTGGTGAAAGAAGATAAGCTGACCCAGAAGCTGAAGTATCGCTTTGCCGGCGATTTGGGGGCACCGATCGCGTTGGAACATGGCGGCTCGCTCGAAGTCAAGAGCTACCCATCGTCCGGGCCGCGTGAGCTGGCACCCAAGGCTGGCACGGTCAATGTGATCCCCCTGCAACCCTGATTTAGACGCATCACTCCACAATTAGTGCGCAGGGCCAGTGAGCAGGCTGGCCCTAAATTGGGTATGATGGCGCTTTGCGTTGAAAATAGGAGTCAGTATGTTTTTTTCTGGTAAGCGGCCTACAAATTTAGGGGCAAAGCAAGGCAAACTCGCGGGTGTTTCCAAAAAACCCAATTGTGTCTCAAGTCAGGTCGAAGCGGGCCACCCTGCGTATATCGAGGCCTTAAAATTTTCTGGCAAGCCGCAAGACTGGCAAGCCTTGCAAGACAAAATCGCCGCCTTAAAAGGGGCAACCATCATCAGTACCACGCCCAATTATCTGTATATCGAATTTAAAACGGCCTTAATGGGTTTTGTCGATGACGTAGAATTGTTGTTGGATGGAAAACAAATCCATGTGCGCTCGGCTTCGCGTCTGGGGTATTCCGACTTAGGCGTGAATCGCAAACGGGTCGAACATTTGCGCCGCCTTGTATCTTAAAGGCAAGCATTTTTACGCTTACCTCTCATTTTTGTGCGAATTTTGCCCTTCCGAAGCCGAGAATCTTTGCTCACTCCCGGCTTTCGGTTAAACTTAACATTTTTAAAGATGCCTTTTCAAACCGATGGATGATTTACGCCAATTAGGACGATATCAACTGCAACGAGTGCTCGGGCGCGGTGCCATGGGTGTCGTGTACGAGGGTATCGACCCCAAACTGAATCGTCAGGTTGCGGTCAAGATCATTCTTAAAAATCAAATCAATGATAAAGCGCTGGAAGCTGAATATTCGGCGCGCTTTATTCGCGAAGCGCAGGCGGTTGCGCGCCTGAATCACCCCAATATCGTCACCGTGTTCGATTTCGGTGAGGAAAATGACATTGCATTTTTGGTCATGGAACTGATACGGGGTGATGAATTAAAAAACTATTTTGATGAGAAGAAAAACTTCTCCATTGAAGACGCCGTGCGTATGATCAGCGAGTTGCTCGATGCGCTCGATTATGCGCACAAAAACGGCATTGTGCATCGTGACATTAAACCGGCCAACGTCATGCTCGATGGCCAGTTGCGCGTCAAGCTCACCGATTTTGGCGTGGCCCGTTTGTCGGACGCCAATTCCGAGCGCACCCAGGCAGGCACCATGGTGGGCACACCAAGTTATATGTCACCCGAGCAAATTGAAGGCGCGCCCGTGGGGCCGCGGTCTGATATTTTTGCCGTTGGCATCATCCTGTACCAATTTCTGACGGGCGAAAAACCTTTCCATGCGCCCGGTCTGTGGGCGATTCAAAAGAAAATCATGCAGGAAGACCCGATCCTGCCCAGTGTTCTCAATCCCAATATCAACCCCGCGTTTGACGCGGTGGTATTGCGCGCACTGGCCAAAAAACCGGATGACCGTTATCCCGACGCCGCCGCTTTCAAAGACGAATTAAAACGGGTTTTGGGTGGCGACCGCCTGGAAGATAGCGACAGTACCCGCTTGGTGTTGCGGCCTCAAGGCGCGCCACCGACCGTCGGCGGGCAAACCGCGCCGCCAAGCAGTGAAACCAGTGCTGGCCTTGAAATTGAATTTTGGCGTTCGATCAAAGACAGCGATGATATCGAAGAATTTTCACTGTATATCAAGCGTTTTCCGACGGGTTCTTATGTCGATCTGGCCAAGCGTAAGCTTGCCAAATTGAGTGGCGAGAGTACGGGCGGGAGTACGGGCTCATTAAAGCCGCCGTTTGCCCAGAGTGGTGCCAATGACGATGCAACTCAATTAAGCAGCAGCGTGCGACCAGGTATGGCTGGTGGCACCGGGGTGAATGCCACGCAGGCTGGCAGTAGCGCGTCGTCCGCTGCCAAGGGCAATAAATGGCTGATGCCAGCCGCCGCAGTGGGCGTATTGCTGGCCGGGGGCATTGGTTATATGGTGATTGGTGGCAATAAAACGGCACCATCACAACAGGCTTCGCTCAGCACATCCGGCCCTGCGCAAGCGGGTGCTTCTGTTGTCAATACCGCCGCTGCTGATAACGCCAAGGCGGCTGCATTGTTGGCCGAAGCGAGAAAGATTGAAGAAGAAAATAAACGCTTGTCGGAGGATATTGCGCGGCGGCAAAAAGAACTGGATGAAGCCAAAAAAGCCGCCGGAAATGATCCCAAAAAGCAGGCTGAAGTAGCGCGCCAGGAAGCGGCAGACAAGGCTGCCCAGAAACTGGCCGAAGAAAAGAAACAAAAAATGATTGACGATCTGGCGCAGAAAAAAGCCGATGAAATCCAGCGTAAAAAGCTGGCCGAGGAAAAGCGTAAGACCGAATTGGCTGCGGCCACGCCAACGCCAGTGGAGCCAAACAAAATAACGCAGATTACGCCCAAGCCCACCCCCACCCCCACGCCTGCGCCCGCGATCAGGACGCCAGCGCCGGTGGTCGTGGCCGCGCCGACCCCGGCACCGACCCCGGCGGCAACGCCCGTGCCGACCCAGGCCCCCATCGTCATTGCTGCGGCCGAACCAGGCAAATCAGCCAGCGTGTTATTGGCCGAAGCGCGCTCTCTCGACTCACAGGGCAAAACCAGAGAAGCGGTGCGTTTGTACAAGCAAGCGGCGGCGGCAGGCAGTGGCGAGGCCGCCAAGCGCCTGGGCAATATCTATGGCAAGGGTGAAGGCGCGGTCGGGCGCGATTATGGTGAGCAACTCCGATGGAATAACAAAGCACGCGAGCTGGGGGTCGAGGTGCCCAAAGCAGAAGCGCTGTAAAACGATGCATGCCAGATGAATTTATAACGGTGGCAATGGCAATGTAGCCGATGAAACGACGTATAATGCGAAGTTTTCCATGCATGGGCCATGCGTGGTATGACTGTAAAGGAAAAAACGTGAAAACTGCGTGTGTAACAGGCAAGAAAGCTGCCGACTTCGATAAAATGATTGTCGCGAATTTATTATTGGATCAAGCTACGGTAGATGAAGTAAAAAAAGAGAAAATGGTGATTGGCCTCAAAAATGAAGCGGGTGAAATCTATCGCTACATTGGTGCGGCCAATTTGAATAGCTATATGAACGCGGTGGAAGAATTGTTTGAGCTTGAACTGGCCGATGAATTGCAAAATGTTGAGGGCACGCGCAATGGGTGCGACGCCATTTTTTATGGTCTGTAATTAAAGCCCGCCATGAGCGAAATCCACGATGACGAGCCGACCCGGCTCGCAGGCAATGCGCCAGCCCCGGTTGCGGCAAAAGCGCAAAGCAATGTGCTGCCCACCGGAACCCGCCTGGGTGAATTTGAAATCACCAAAGTGATTGGGGTCGGTGGTTTTGGCATCGTGTATTTGGCGCATGACCATTCTTTGCAGCGCGTGGTCGCCTTAAAAGAATATATGCCGGTTTCGTTTGCGAAACGGGCAGACGGTTTGACCGTGACCCTGACCGCCGACGAGCATGCAGAAACCTTTGGCATCGGCTTAAAAAGCTTCGTCAACGAGGCGCTTTTATTGGCTCAGTTTGATCACGCTTCTTTGGTCAAAGTCTATCGCTTCTGGGAAGCCAACGGTACGGCGTATATGGTGATGCCGTATTTCGAAGCGCCGACGCTCAAAGCGGTGTTGGCAACCATGGGCGAGCGCCCCAGTGAACAATGGCTCAAAGAATTTCTGAGCCAAATTTTGGATGCGCTTGATATTATTCATGCCAAACAATGCTACCACCGCGACATTGCGCCTGACAATATCCTGATGTTGGGCGGCCAGCGCCCGGTGTTGCTCGATTTTGGTGCCGCCCGCCGCGTGATTGAAGGGCGCGAACAGGCGCTCACCGTGATCTTAAAAGCGGGTTATGCGCCGATTGAACAATATGGCTCGTCCGGAGAAATGCTGCAAGGCCCCTGGACGGATTTATATGCCCTGGCCTCGGTTGTGTATTACGCCTTGACTGGTAAAGTGCCGCCGCCTGCGGTGCAGCGGGTGGTCGGGGTCGATTCCTGTCAACCCTTGGCGAAAATTGTGCAGGGTCAATATAGCGAACAGTTTTTAAATGCAATCGACGCGGCGCTGGCGATTCAACCGCATGAGCGGCCACAAAGCGTGGCCCAATTTCGCGAGTTGCTGGGTTTGGATAACACTTATTTTCGGCAGGTCAGCAATATGGGGGCGGCGACCACGCACACACCCACAACCACACCCACAACCACACCCACTGGTAACGATGATCCTACGGTCATGCATGCGCGCCCAGCTGTCGCAACACCCGTCGCACCGCCTCCGGTCGTGCCAGTAGCCGCGCCGCCCAAAGCTGGCAAGCCATGGTTGATTCCTGCGGTCGTTGCCGCGCTTGCCGTGCTTGGCGTGGCAGGGTGGTTGCTGCGCCCAGTCAGTACGGTGGGGCCTGCTGCATCGACACCTGTTGTGGTGGCGTCAGCCAGTGCATCGATCATGGCGAGTGCAGCACCCGTATCTTCATCCGTATCTACGCCAACGCCTGCACCCACACCTGCACCCAAGCCGGAATTTGATCCGGTACAGCAATTAAACAATATCGTGGTTGCACGTGATCCACAACATGATGTGTTAGCCTTGGCGGCGCAAAATCAAGTCAGAATCGACAAGGATAAATTTCGCTTTAGTATCACCTCCTCGCGTGCCGGTTATGTCTATGTTTTATTTATGGATGCCAAGCATGAGCATTTATTTTTGATGTTTCCCAATAAGAAAGATAAACAAAACCGAATCGAGGTTGGGAAAACGATGCAATTACCCGGTAGTAAATGGCCCTTGGTCGCATCTGGCCCGGTTGGCATGGATCAATTTGTGGTGATCGTATCGCAAAATGAGCGTGATTTTAGTGGATTTGGTTTGCAAGCGGGCGGTCTTTTTGATGAAATCAACCTGGCCAAGGCAAAGTCGGCGTATCAAGCCGACACGGGCACGCTGCCTTTATTTGCAGGTAAGGCGGTGTGCAAGAAGGGCAATACGGGAAGCACGGACAGTAGCGAATGCGCCAATAGCTATGGCGCGGCGACATTTTCGGTTGATGAAGTGAAGCGCTAAAGAAAATGTCGGGGCTCTGCTGCCGTGCTCAAGGCTTGGGCGGGGGAATTTGTGCCTCGACTGAAAGCAGCACCGCATTGGCGATATGGACAATTTTTTGGCGCGAAGACCGGGCTTGGCCACGCAATTTTTCAAATGCCTGCTTGCGGTCGATTTGCAGCCGCTCCATTAAAATGCCCACCGCCATACTGGTTTCACGACCGCTTTCGAGTGCGGTGGTCAAACTTTTTTCGCTGGTACGTAACAGGCGGATTTCGTTGGCCCGGGCCAAGCCGGATTCAACGCTGGAAATTAATTGCAAGGGCTGCACAGGCTTGAGCAAATAGCCCAAAGCGCCATATTGGCTGGCGGTTTTAATAATTTCCATATCCACCGAGTGCGACAAAAACATAAATGGCACAGCGGTTTCTTCACGCAGGTTTCTTGCCAATTCCAGACCGCTCATAATCGGCATCGAAACATCGAGTAATGCCAAATCTGGCTCGGCATCGAGTAGTGTTTGCAAAGCGTGTTCGCCAGAATTGGCGGTCAGAACGCGATAGCCTGCCGACATCAGCACTTCACTCACGAAGGTCAAAAACAGGTCATCGTCATCAACGGTTAAGATGGTGCGAACCTGGCTTAAGGCATTAGTTTTCATCGGATTGACTTTCGGCTGGGGAGAGTAAAAGATCGCGGTGGTCAATGAGGGTACAGCGATCAGAGATAACCATCATGCCTGCCGCTTGGGCTTGCGCGGTCGCCACCGGGTGGCGGATGTCGAGTTGCATCCACAGGCAGCCTGCGCCAATGGTGATGGCGTCTTTGGCAATGGGCGGGATGTCTTCGGAGCGGCGGAAACAATCCACGATATCAATCTTCGTGCCGTTCAGGGCTTTGGCCGCATCGAGTAAGTTGGCGTAGCAAGGCTCACCCAAAATAGTTTCATTGGTGTAAATAGGATTGATGGGAATAATGCGATAACCGTGGTTTTGCAAATATTCTGCCACTTCATAACTATCCCGATGTTTTTTGGGGGATAGGCCGACAACCGCAATCGTGCGACTGTGACGTAGTAATTCTGCAATATCAGACATGGTTGGGGTCATGAACTTAAAGCTCCTTGGTAAAATTCAGCTAGGGCCGGGTTTAATTGTACCGCTGGATCTAGTGAATTGTTGATACGAACGCGCATAATTTTTGAAATCGACCAAATTTCCTCAAATTGCCCTACATTTTTGCTTACATCAGAGAGTCGGCCCAGATATTTTTGGCCCAATTGAGTGCATCCATGCCCTCTGATTCGTTGGCGGCAGTCGATATCTGGCTCGAACCTGGCTCGAACCTGGCTCATTAACATGGCTTTTTGTTCTGCATTATATGTACAGCTTCGCCCGGAATCAATTTTTAGCCAAGGATTTAGCCAGGATTTAACCACTGAGGCCGCAATCGCGTAAAAAACGGGTGCGATCCGCTTCGTTCTGAATATTCGTGGCTAATATGCGATAAAACTCATGCTCATTGCCGGTTAAGCGCGAGCTGCGCTTACAAACCACTTTGGCGATGGGGCCAATATAGGCGGTGAGTTTTTTCTCGGCCGCATCCAGCACCGATTGCGCCAGGGTATTGATCTGGGTGCCCGTCCCCGCGCTCATGGTGCCGGGCGACGATAATTTGGAGGTCATGCCAGAGCCGGAGCTGGAACTGCGGATTTTTTTCTTCAGACTCAAGACACGGTCGTTGAAATCGGCGCGTCCTTTTTCTGATGGAATGTGCTGCAACAAGCTATCGCACAGCGCATCCAGATTCGCTGCCTGGGCCGCCGATTTTTTCAAAAATACGCGCGCCATCGGGCCGATTTGGCTCGAAAGAATGGATTCCAATTCGGGTAAAACTTCTGCCTTCCATGGCTGCTCATCAAGGCTGGTGGTACTGATTAGCGAGGTCGGTGGACTCTCTGGCGTGGGCGTGCGGGTTGCCAGTTGGGTTGGATCAGTCGAACTACCTGTCGGCTTGGGCGCGCTTTGATCCAATTTGCTCGCCAGCGGATTGGCAACCAGCGGATTGGCAACCAGCAGCGTGCGTTCTTCCGGCGCATTGCCCGTATAGCCAATCCCGCTGCGATAGACGGCGAGCAAGGCGTCCAAAAATTCCTGCCCATTCTGGAAGCGGTCCTGGGGGGCGCGTTCCAGGGCTTTACGAACCAAGGCATCGTAGATTTTGCCCAGCCCGGGGTTTTTCTGCGACGGGCAGGGCGCATCGTCATGCATGATTTTATGCATGATTTCATAGGGCGCGCCAGAAAAGGGGCGCAGCCCGGTGAGCATTTGATACAGCAATACGCCGCAGGCAAAAATATCCGAACGCCCGTCGGCGACTTCGCCGCGAAATTGCTCGGGCGACATATAGCAGGGCGTACCGACCATGGAACCGACCTGGGTAAGTGTCGAGGCATCAATCCGGGCGATGCCGAAATCGGTAATCTTGAGCTGGCCTTGTGCGTCGATCAATAAATTATCCGGTTTGATGTCGCGATGCACGACGCCACGTGAATGGGCATAATGCAGCGCGCGCAATAACTGGCTACTCCAGGAGATGACCGATTCCACCGGGCTCGGTACATTGTGTTGCAGTAATTGTGTTAGCGGGGTATTGTGAATAAATTCCATGGCGATATAGGCAGTATCGTCCGATTCGCCATATTCATAGACCGCCACAATATTGGGGTGGCTGAGCCGCCCCGCCGCCTGGGCTTCGTTCTTGAAGCGGGCGATCAAACCCATGTCCGGGCTGGCCTGGAGCAAATCCTTGCGTATCGTTTTGATCGCCACCGTGCGTTGAATATGCGGATCAAACCCCATATACACCACCCCCATTGCGCCTGTGCCGAGAATGGCGTCGATCCGATACTTGCCCAACTGTTCCAGCATAATCAGCCTTCTTCCAGCATCTTGAGCGCGCTGGCCAAGCTGGTGCGCATGCGACCAAATGCCATGGCCAGAGCCGATACTTCATCGCTGCCCGAGGTATTGATTTCGTCGGCGTCAAATTTGCCCATGCTGACCTGATCGGCAATTTTGGACAAGGTGGAAATGCGCCGGGTGACAAAGAAATACACCATCACGTTCAAAGCGACAAATAAAAATGCAAATACGCCCAACAGCGAGAGCATAAACGTTTTGAAAATCGAGTTGGCACGTTCGAGCGGGACGGACATCGGCACCGAAACAATTTGCGCGCCCACCACTTCCATGTATTTCCAGCCAAAACCGTTATTTTTGCCATACACATCAATCATGGTTTTGGGCGCAACATCCGGCGAGCTATGGCAAGCCAGGCAAGTCGGGTCTTTAATTTGCAAGGGACGCGCCAGATACAGGGTGCGTACCGTACCCGCATCGCGCTCGCCAATCAGTTCGCCAGGTTTGGCTTGGCCGCGCATTTTATTCACCAATTCGGCCTCCCATTCGTTGGCGCGGTCACGCAAATTGGTGGGGTTGAGCACCGCTTCTTTATAACTGAACGCCGGGCGCGCCTTTAATAATGTGCTCATATGCTCGGTGGCCGAAAACGAAGGAACCGATTCGGGCAAAAATTCATATTTCATTTGGGTTGTGAGCAGGGGTACGATGTGGTCTGAAGTGTAAGCCCGGGTAGCCAGTGCCGATTCCAGCAATAAGCGAGCGTTTTGCAAGGTTTCTTCGCGTGCGCTTTGTTTGAGCAAATAATCTGCCACGGCACCCGCAGCAACAAAGCCAATGAGGAAGATGGTAATAAACACCAGGTTGAATTTGGCTGCAAGTGAGAATTTCATAGAACACCAATCTGGACAGTCAGGGTTATCTTTTATTTTAACTTCAAAATTTTATATTTTAAATTTTAATACAGGGCACCAGTCGATACAGTAGCAGATTTTTTTACGGGCGGATGCAGAATCGGTTTCCATTCGGCACTTTCGCCCAGTTCGGCATCGAGCGATTTACGAAATTGCGGGTCTTTCAGTTGCGGTTTAAAGCGTTTTACCCAGTCTTTTTTATACGGCAAGTTGGCATTTAGCCACGGTGACAAGTCGCCATATTGTACCCCGACTTGCGCTTGCGGCGCGACCACTTTAAAGCCCGGTTTGTAATTCGGGCCTAATGGGTCGCGGAACGGTTTGGGCATGCCGCTGATAAATTCTTTGCTGGGGCGCGGCAAATCTTTCAGGCGTTGGCCAAGCAAGCGTTGCGCGGTTTGTTCCTGGGTGATTTTTATATCATCCCCATTGGGTGCTCCATGTTCCAAAGCATTTACGCTAATACCGCCTTCTTCGGAAAAGATTTCTGATTTTTCAACTTCTGCGCGTAACACGACCGAATTGTTTTTTAAATCGGCACGTAAGAAAGTGCTTGAGAGCGAGGCATCTTCACCCTTGGTGGTGAGTTTGACCCAACCCTCCAACACACATAGTTGAAATGGGTGGGTTTTGGCGAGATACAATTTGGATTTGGGGGCGATTGCGGCGACCAGATTGGGCGGTAGTTCAATTTGCAATGTTGATGCACCCGATTCAACAATGTCGCCTTTTTCCAACTGAACCCCAGTGTCAGCCGAATACAAGGTGACGCCACGAATCAAACGCACAGGCTTGTCTGCGGCGGTAATAATAGGCTCTGCACTGAAGCAACGCATAGGTAGCGCGAGAAGCGCTAACAAAAGTGCATGGTTTGATATTTTCATTGGGAAATGATTCAGGCAAAAAAGACCTCTTATTGTACAGCAACCTTATCAGCTTCGAATATTATTTAGGTGGCTTTTCTTTTGAGTAATGTTTGAAGTTATTGAGCCAAGTTTGGCATGCTTGCTGTAGTTGGTCTGGTTGGCCTGCTTGGCCTGCTTGCGTCGGCGTGGGTGGGCCAAAGCGGTATTGGTAATGCAATTCGATGATCTGGGCCAAGGCGGCACTGGCAGATTGGCCCAGATGCGGGGTGATTCTGGCTAACCAATAGTGGAGGGCTTCGCCAGTCTGGCGTGGGTAGCCTTGTTGTTTGAGATGTTGTTCGATTTGGTAAAACCCCGAATCGGTTTGCATACCAGGTTGTTGTAACTTGTGAGCGCCACCCTTTTTACGCTGCCAAGGCTTGCGCAGGCCCGGTATTGCGGCTTGCAAACGCAGCCACAACAAGATTGACAAGATAGCCAGGGCGACATGCCAGGTTTGAATTTGCCCGTTGCGAATATGGTAGATGATCCAACTGCTGCCATCGCTAATGGCGCTCCACCAAGCGTCATGGCTGGCATCTTGCTGGCCCCAACTGGCTGGCGTGGTATCAAAATCTTGCCAGGCACCGTCAACAAAGGCCAAGGCCCAGGCGTGGCTATGCCGTTGTCTGACCACATAGCCACGGCCAAAGCGTTCCGGTTCTTGTACCGAGTAGCCCACCGCATAGCGCGCGGGTATGCCAGCCGCGCGTAGCAACAAGACGCTGGCGCTGGCGAAGTGTTCGCAATGGCCCTGGTGAGTTTGGCTCAAAAAGTCAGCGATGGCAGACAGCCCCATGGTATTGCCTTGCCGAAAAGTGCTGTAGCGGAAGTTTCTGGCAAAATAGCTGCGAATAATGGGCAACGCCTTTGCAGCGGATTGTCCGGGTAAATGTAATTGCTTGGCCAGGTTTTGCAATAACACCCGTTCGCCGGGGGGGATGGTCAGGTCTTGTGCATCGGGTGGGTTGGAATCCTTGGCCTGGGTTTGATATTGCACCACATAATGATAGTGGCCGCGCGCCATATTCGCTTGCAGTGTGCCAAACGGGTTGCGCGTGAGCGTTTGAAATTGCGCACTCTCCAGCGTGGTGCTGCCTGGTGGCAAAGCAACAACGGGGTTGATCTGGCTGGCGTTGCCATCAATTTCGAGATGTTGATCCGGCTGGTCTTGCCGGTCTTGCGCCAGGTGCCAGAGGCGGCGGTTTTGTGTGCTGGTTTGACTCGGTATCCAGGTAAAACGATGGGTGCCACTGAGTATCCAGGTCGAGGCCCAATACATATTGTAGCTCCCGGTTCTGAGTAATAGCGGTTCAAATAAAACCCGGTCGGTTTTGACTCGCATGGCGATGCCATTGCCTAATTTAAGCTGCCCAATATGGCCCAAATTGGTTTCGGTGCGTAACGGGTCTTCTTCGCTATCAATGGTGATCCAATCCATGGCGGCTTGTTCGATGATGCCGTGCAAGCGATACAAGCTCGCATGCACCGCAGCGCCGCAGGCAATGGCGATGCCCAATAAAGCCAGCCATAGCAGTAGCGGACGCCCGGTTGGACGCACACTCCACAAGGCCCATGCCGTGATCAGTGACATGCCGATATAAAACCAGGCCCCCTTGTGGTTGGCAACGCCGCTGGCCAAAATCCACAAGGCCAGGTAAGGGTAGGCCAAATTATATTTTGCGCCATGCTCGGGGTCGGCTTTGCTACGTTTTCGCACCACTGACGAAATAATGGCCAACGGGACTTCGGCCATACCGCTCATGCCAATCACAAACATTAAGGGGAGCAACATCAGCGGCGTCCATTTAATTACCGCCAATACGCTTTGTGCTGGCTCCAGGGTAAACGCAAAATAAGCGGCGACCGAGACAAACAACAGGGTACAGGCATTGGAGACGCGACATAAAAAATCAAAACCGACATGGCGCTGCCATTGTCCGCTGCTGATTAATTCCATGCCCAGCGCCAGAGCGCCAGCGAGCCATAGAAATTGCCATTGCCAGCCCCACAACAAGACGGCGGCGGCAAACATAAAACGCGGCAGCTTCATGTTTGCACCAAGCTTTCTGCAATCCGGCCCGGTTGCAATACTTGCAGCCAGGCCGGGCAAGCGGGTGGTGTTTGTTCTGCCACCAGCCAAACCAACAAGGGTAGGCCGAGCATTTGCAATTGTTGAATCAGATTTTGCCGCGCCGCATCCCAACTGAGCAGGATGCAAATACAACTGCACAATTCGTCGCGCCGACAGGCCACATTCGCCAGCAAGGCCGACAAATCATGGCCCGGGCTGGGGCGCACATTGGCCAGCACCCGCATCAAGGCTTCGGCCTGAAATTGGCCTGGCCCCATGGTAAAGCAGTGGCAGGTATCGCCCACGAATAATAAATCGAGCAAGACTTCGGCCCGTTCCACATCACCCACCAGAGATGCGGCCAGCGCCACCGCTTCTTCAAACGCTTCGCTGGCGGCCACGCCGCTGGTGTCGAGCAAGAGTGCGTGCCGTTCAAAATATTCGTTTTGATATTCGCGTACCACGGGCTCGCCAATGCGTGCAAAGCTTTTCCAGTGGATGTCGCGCAGCGCGTCGCCGGGGCGATAAGGGCGCAAGCCGATGATTTCTTCGTGGTCGTTGCCTTGGGCGGCGCTGATTTGGTGTTCTGGTTGATTATGCAATTGACCCGGCAAATTGCGTGCGGGCAAGCGGTAGGTGCGCGGCAATACCAGCACTTGGGCGGGTAAATCGAGAATTTGGTAATGGCGGCACAAGCCAAACGGGTCGCGCTGCGCCACGGCGATGCCATCCAGATTCCACACGCCGCGCGCGTGCGGCAGGCATTGCTGGCTGATTTGTACCTGATTGGCATCGTTTTTGGGCGCTGGCAGGTGGACTTCTTTACTGCGCGCCACCGTATTCATGCGTACCAGCCAGGCCCAGCGATAATAGCCCACATAGCGGTCAAACGCATTGCGTTGCGCTGCGCCCGGCTCGCGCGCTTGCGAAAATTGCATAAAATCGGGGCGCGGGTCGTGCTCCACTTCAAACAAGCTGAGGCCCTTTGGCAGCTTACCTTGTTTTTGGCTGACGATAATCTGATACTGAAACGGTATCCCCACCGTGGCATAGCGTGGCAAAATGCGTTGGATTTGCAAGCGCGCATTGAAGCGGCGGCGGCTGAAGGCGACATACAGCCGTGCCACCAATAATAAACCCAGCACCAGGCCAAAAATTTGATACGCCATCGCTTGCCGGGTATTCACCCCCAGCAAGGCGCTGGCGAGTAAGCCCACCAGCATAAACTTGCCGACAGGGGTATAGCGCCACTGCCAGCGCTGCTTAAACAAAAAGTAGGCGCGGAAGTTTTTGTAGAGTAGCTTTTTAAGCGGGGATGGGTGTGTCATGGAGTAATTGAGCGATTAAGCTTTCGGCACTGGCCCCGCTGTATTTGACTTGTGCGCTGAGCACTAAGCGGTGAGCGATGACGCAACTGGCCAGTTCATGCAAATGTTCGGGCTTGACGAATTCGCTGCCATCAAACAGCGCCAGGGCTTTGGCGGTTTTTACCAGCGCGATACTGGCGCGCGGCCCCGCCCCCAATTGCACGCCCGGCAAGCTACGCGTGGCGCGCACCAAATCCACCGCATAGCGGGTGAGTTCGGGTTGAATGTAAATTTGCTGTACCGCTTGTTTCAAGGCCAGCATGCCGGCCAGATCGGTGCTGGCCTGCAGCTTGCCCAGCGGGTGTTGTTGATGTTGCGCATCGATGATACTGGCTTCGGTGGCGGCATCGACATAGCCGAGCGAGAGGCGCACCGCGAAGCGATCCATTTGCGCTTCCGGTAGCGGGTAGGTGCCGCGAAATTCAATCGGGTTTTGTGTGGCCACCACAAAAAACAGTGGCCCCAGGTTATGCAGTTGGCCGTCGATACTGACCTGATTTTCGCCCATCGCTTCCAGCATGGCGGACTGGGTGCGGGGCGAGGCGCGGTTAATTTCGTCGGCCAATAAAATTTGGGTAAAAATCGGGCCGGGGCGAAAATCAAAGGTTTGGGCTTTTTGGTCGTAGACTGACATGCCCAGGATGTCGGTGGGCATCAGGTCGGGGGTAAACTGGATGCGTTTAAAGTCGGCCCCGATGGAGCCAGCCAGTGCTTTGGCCATGGTGGTTTTGCCCGTGCCGGGGAAGTCTTCCAGTAACACGTGGCCGCCAGCGCTGAAGGCGGCCAGCAACTTGCGCACGGTATCATCCTGACCATACATGATGCTGGTGATCGCGTTAAACAATTGGCGATAAGTGGTATGGGCGGTATCGAGATTCATGCG
>CAMBDR010000038.1 GCA_945864765.1 Janthinobacterium lividum
CGTTTGTCGGATGCCAAATTCTTTTTCGAGCAAGATCAAAAGAAACCACTGGCCGAACGTGTAGCAGGCTTGGCGCAAGTGGTGTACCACAATAAACTGGGCAGCCAGGCCGAGCGCAGCACACGGGTGCAAGCCCTGGCCGCCAAAATTGCCGAGCTGCAAGGTAGCGATATGGCCCTGGCCAGCCGCGCCGCCAGTTTGGCCAAAGCCGATTTACTCACCGATATGGTGGGCGAATTCCCCGAGTTGCAAGGCATTATGGGCACGTATTATGCGCGCCACGACGGCGAGCCAGAAGAAATTGCGCTGGCCATGAGCGAACACTATCAACCCCGCTTCGCCGGTGACGCCCTGCCCACCACGGCCACCGGCACCGCCGTAGCCTTGGCTGACAAGCTGGAAACCATGGTCGGCATCTGGGGCATCGGCCTGCCGCCTTCGGGCGACAAAGACCCGTTCGCCTTACGCCGCCATGCGCTAGGCGTGTTGCGCATGCTGCTGGAAAAACGCTTGCCACTCTCACTGCCCGATCTATTGCAACAGGCGGTGGCAGTCTTTGCCGGTAACGCCCAGTTCAAAGACCCGAGTGCCGAGGTGCTGGCCTTTATATATGACCGTTTGCGCGGCTTATTGCGTGAACGCGGCTTCAGCAATAACGAAGTGGAAGCGGTAGTGGCGCAACAACCGGCCAATTTGGCCACCATTATCGAGCGCCTGCAAGCGGTGCAAACCTTTGCCGCCCTGCCCGAAGCCGAAGCCCTGGCTGCGGCCAATAAACGCATCAGCAATATTTTAAAGAAAACCGATGTGGCTCCCGCTAGCATTAACCAAAAATTATTGAGCGATGGCGCAGAACAAGGTTTATACTCAGCAATAAGCCAGGTTCGCCCGGAAGTGGATGCCGCCTTTGCCGCCGCCGATTTTACTGGCACCCTGGTGTTATTGGCCAAGCTGCGCACGCAGGTGGATGCTTTCTTCACCGATGTGATGGTGATGGCAGAAGACCCGGCCTTGCGCGCCAATCGCATTGCTTTATTGGCAAGTTTGCATGAAATGATGAATCGGGTGGCGGATATTTCCAAACTGGCATCCTGATAGCACCCTTGGCAGGCACCACCTGATTGGCATTCTTTTTGGAGCTGACTTATGAAACTAATCATTCTCGACCGCGATGGTGTCATCAACCAGGATTCTGATCGTTTCATTAAAACGCCGGACGAATGGATACCGATTCCCGGATCGCTGGAAGCGATTGCACGCTTGAATCAGGCCGATTACCGGGTGGTGATCGCCTCCAACCAATCCGGTATCGCGCGTGGTTTGTTTGACATGAATACCCTGAACGGCATCCACCAAAAGCTGCACGACCTGACCCATTTGGTGGGTGCCCATATCGATGCGATTTTCTTTTGCCCGCACTTAAATGAAGACCATTGCGATTGCCGCAAACCAAAACCGGGCATGCTCAATGAAATTGCCAAACGCTACGACATGAGCTTGCATGGCGTACCGAATGTGGGCGATTCGCTACGCGATTTGCAGGCGGGCTATGCGGTCGGCTGCCAGCCGTATCTGGTGCTCACGGGTAAGGGCAAAAAAACTCAGGATCTCGGCGGCTTGCCACCCAATACCATGGTCTACCCGAATCTGGCGGCGGTGGCCGACCATATTCTGGCCCATTCCACTTACCCGGACACGCCTTTGGCAGCGGCCAAATAGCCGCTTGGCGTCCGATTGATCAGGAGTTTTTATCTTGCATAACATCAACCTTTTTTTACGTTCATTATTATTCGTGACATTAATGGCGGTCACTGCCATTTTATGGTCATTTGTTTGTTTCCTGGCAGCGCCCTTGCCGTATAACCAGCGCTACTATATTACCTCGCGCTGGAATGTGTTCAATATTTGGGCGGCCAAGGTTATTTGCGGCATGCGCTATCAAATCAAGGGTTTTGAAAACCTGCCCAAAGGCCCGGTCATTTTGCTCTCAAAACATCAATCGGCCTGGGAAACCATTTTCCTGTTGTGTAAAATGGGCAACCCTTTGGTGTATGTCTTCAAAAAAGAATTGCTTTGGGTGCCGTTTTTTGGCTGGGCTTTGGGTTTGATGCGCATGATTCCGATCGACCGCAGCAACGGTAAGGATGCCTTCAAAAATGTGGTGGCGGTTAGCAAGCTACGTTTGGCCGATGGGCAGTGGATTATCATGTTCCCCGAAGGCACCCGCATTGCCGTGGGGCAGCGCGGGCGTTATAAAAGCGGTGGCCCACGTTTGGCGATTGAAGCGGGCGTGCCCGTGGTGCCGATTGCGCATAATTCCGGCGAATGCTGGCCGAAAAACTCGTTCCTGAAAAAACCCGGCTTGATCACGGTTTCCATCGGCCAACCCATCCCCTCGGAAGGCCATACCCCGGATTCCTTATTGAAACTGGTGGAAGATTGGATCGAAACCGAAATGCGCGTGATTTCACCGCATGCTTACCCACCCGGAAAATGATGTTATCCTGGTTTAAACAACTTGGGCGACAAATAGATCAGCCAATGAGCCCGCAAATGAGTCCACAAATAAACCCACCAATAAGCCAGCCCTTGCAGCAGCCGGATGCCCCCAAGTCACGCACGGCAGGGTCGGATTTGCGCCAGATTCAATTGCAAGGGCAAACCATCAGCTACCATTTGCGTCGCTCCAAACGGCGTTCGATTGGTTTTTTGATCGATCACGATGGCCTGCATGTCACCGTCCCCAGCCATGCCACCCAGCACCATATTGACCATGCGCTGACGCAAAAGCAAAGTTGGATTATCAGCAAATTGCTGGAAACGCAACATCGCCCCAGCAGCCCCAAAATGGTCTGGGAAGATGGCGCGCAACTGCCTTTTTTGGGCCAAACCCTGACGCTGTGTGTAAGCCGCGATGCGGCACGCCTGCCCTGGTTTGATGTAGAGCGCTGCCAATTGCATCTGCGTGCCGACGAGCGAGGGATACAGCCGCAAGTGCAGCGCTGGTTGCAAAATCAGGCACGCCAACACTTTGCCCGCCAATTGCCCTTGTTTGCGGCGCAACTGGGGGTACAGTACCAAACTTTTGCGCTCTCCTCGGCCCGCTCGCGCTGGGGTTCTTGCACCTCGCGCGGCAATATTCGCTTGAACTGGCGTTTGATTCATTTTGATGCCAGCCTGATCGATTATGTGATCGCGCATGAATTGGCGCATTTGCGGGAAATGAATCACAGCCCACGCTTTTGGGCCACGGTAGCGCGCATCTACCCCAATTATGCAGCGGCACGGCTGGCACTACGCCAACAAGCGCCGGGCATCCAGCACCTGTATTAGGTGACGATTCAGGCCTGGCGACTAAGCCTGGCGACTAACGGCCGCACTACTTAACTGCTGCAACAAAGCCCAGGCTTGATCCAACTCGTAGGCATTTAATAGCTGCTTCAATTCATGCAGTTGTATCACATCCAACACTTGCGCCAGGCGGGTTTGATGCTTCAAAAAGTAATCCGGTGCTTCGCCGTTCGATTGCGCCAATAATTCCATCAATTCCGCCACCGCCGACCAAGCCAGACTGCGTTCGGATTCGTTCAATTCGGCGCGTGCAGCGACCACGACCGACTCAGCAGCGCCTGCAAAATGGGGTGACCAGATCTTGCCCTCCGGCGCGCCTGCATCGGCAGCAGCGTGCGGCGTTTTGGCTGGCACCAGCAAGCTTAAGGTAAAACTGAAACATGCGCCCTGCCCCAGTTCGGATTGAACCTGAATTTCACCGCCCATTAATTGCACCAGATGCTGCGCAATCGACAAGCCCAAACCGGTGCCGCCATAGCTACGGCTGGCCGAGCCATCGGCCTGGAAAAACGGGCGAAACAGGCGTCGCACTTGCTCAGCACTCAAGCCAATACCGGTATCACGCACTGAAAAGCGTACATCAAGCTGCGCCGCCGTTTGCTGTAACACCTGGCAACTGACCAGCACTTCGCCGACATCGGTAAATTTGATCGCATTATTCACCAAATTCAACAGCACCTGGCCCAGACGACGGGCATCGCCACACAGGTAACGCGGCAGCTGGTGCGCTATGTCGAAGCGATAGGCCAGCTTTTTATCCGCCGCTTTTTGACGGGTCAGGTTGGCCAGATCAGTCCAGAGCTGATCGAGCGAAAACTCTGTGGCTTCGAGATTCAACTTACCGGCTTCAATTTTTGATAAATCCAAAATATCGTCGATCACCCCCAGCAAGGATTTGCCTGCGCGATAAATTTTGTCAATGTAATCGTGCTGTTCCACACTCAATTCAGTATCCAGCGCCAAATGCGCCATGCCGATGATGGCATTCATCGGGGTGCGAATTTCATGGCTCATATTGGCCAGAAATTCCAATTTGGTATGGCTCGCATTGTCTGCTTTTTGCGCCGCCAATTGTTCGGCCACTTCTGCCCGTTTTGCCTCGGCTTCAGCCAATTGGCGGTGATGTTGGGCGCGCTCGGTTTCATACTGCACTTGCATAGCATTGGCACGGTTCAACACTTGTTGGTGCTGAATTTTATCGCGCGCGGCATCCGCTTCCAGCGCCCAGCGGTACGCTTCTTCAAAATTGCCCAACTTGGCCCATTCCCGCCCCAGCGCCTGAAACAGGCTGGCGGTAATGGTGTAGCCGTCAATCCCGCGCGCCAGGGCCAAGGCTTGCAACAGGTAATGCAAAGGCGCACTATCGGCCCGACTGCCCTGTGGTACTGGCAAACGGTATTGCGCGTGCAAGTCGGCCAATACCCGCAGCACTTCAATCTCGCGATACACATCCTTATGCTTTTTTGCCAATTCCAGCGCTTCGATAGCCTGGCTTTGCGCCGCCTGCACCTGCCCTTGCAGCGCCAATACCTGCGCCAAACCACGTCGCCCGGAAATTTGTAAATCACTTTGCTGTAAGCGGTCGCCACTGTCACACAAGGCCACATACAAACGCCCGGCTGCATCAATCTCACCTTGATCGAGCTTTAAGTCTGCTTCAATTGCCAGGCTTAAGGCATAACTGCGCGAACCGGACACTTGCTGCAGCAGCATGGTGGACTCGCTCAACATGGTTTGTGCCGCATCCAACTGCCCCAACTTGCGCAAGGTTTCGGCTACTTGCATCAAACAACCGCCAATACTGCGCGGCATGCCGGTCGGGCGCGCCAAATCGAGCGCTCTTTGCATCCATTCCAGTGCAGAGTAGTGATCGTTGAGGTGATTGAATGCGGCACCAATATTAATGGCAGAAATAATGGCGCGCCGCAGTTGGCCTGTTGCCAAAGCGGCATCATAGGTTTTTAAGCGATGCGTGATGGCGGCTTCAAATTGGCTCGACAGTGAAGCCAGCGTGCCTAAAAAATCATGCACCGAGGCCGCCACTGCCGGAACCATGGGCTGGTGGGTGTCAAAGCGCTGCCCCCACTTGGCCGAGGCCGCCGGTGCATCCTGCAAGGCCAGCCAGCGCGCTTGCTCGGCCTCTGCAATATCGATGCGCTGCTGATCCCCGGCATGGTGCGCATACAGCGCACATTGGTAAAGTTCGGCCTGCTGCCGCGCGGAATCGCCCCAGGAGCTGGCAATCCAGCTTTGCAGCCAATGGGTGTCGGCACAACCGACTTCATCGCCCAGCTCAGCAAAACCTTGTAAGGCTTGTTGCACCACTTGCTCGGCCAGCTCCAATTCACTTAACAACCAATGCCCTTCAGCGCGTACCAAATCGAAACGGGCCTGATATTCATAGCGCTGCAGCCGGGGCAAATGCAAGCTCGCCAGTAAGGCTTGGGCCTCATCCATCAATTCACGGGTGCGCTTGTAGGAACGCTGGCGCATACCCCACATCAGGCGAATCAATATTTCCAGACGCACCTCACCCTGGCTTGACGGCAGCAAACCTTCCAGACGGGTAATTTCGTCGTCAACAACAAACATATCCATCAAACATCCCGAATAAGGCCCTGCAAAGTCAAAATTTTGGCGCTCTGAATCATGCTACAACAAATTCTACTCAACAAGTAGTTATATCAAAAAAGCAACTCAAAGAAATCTCACAAGATCACTGGAATTAGCCTCTATAAGTGGCATATTTAATATTTTTTATTTCATCAAAACCAACATCGTATTTTCTCAACCAACCATGATATCGCTGCACTCACAGTCGGGAGTCAATTCAATTCATGCTAGCATGTTTGGACAAAATTAATTGCAAGGTCAGATTCAACCACGAAATGAGCAACACCATACGCGCTTGGGGAAAGCGTCCTTGCCGCTCCCGAATTATTGCGACACTCAAGCGACACTCATGTAACACTCATGTAACACTCATGCAACACTCAGGCACCCACCACCACGGGTGCATGTTATAACCAGAAGTTTACAAAAAGGCTGGAAATATGAATCCACACAAACTCAGCGCGTTTGGCATGGTGCCACGCACATTAATCGCTTTATCGATTGCAGCGGCCTTCCCGCTGCATTCAGCCATGGCGCAAAATGCCGCCAAAGCTGAAGCGGCAGAACCCAAAGACGTGGTACAACTTGAAACCGTGGTCGTTACTGCAACCCGCCGTAGCGAAAACGTCAAGAGCGTACCGATGTCGATTTCGACCATGAAGGGTGAAAGGCTCGAAACCTTGACCGCCAGTGGTCAGGATATCCGCTTTTTGGCAGCACGCACCCCCAGCTTGAACGTCGAATCCGACTTTGGCCGCTCTTTCCCGCGTTTTTACATTCGCGGACTGGGCAATACCGATTTCGATTTGAATGCATCCCAGCCTGTCGGTTTGGTGTTTGATGACGTGGTGCAAGAAAACCCGACCATCAAAGGCTTTCCGCTGTTTGATATTGAACAGGTTGAAGTCTTGCGCGGCCCGCAAGGCACGCTGTTTGGTCGTAACTCGCCCGCTGGTGTGATCAAGTTTGAATCCGCCAAACCGACCCGTAAATTTGAAGGTTATGGAAGTTTTGGTTTTGGCCAATACAATTCAGCCAACCTTGAAGGCGTGGTCAATGTACCGCTCGGGCCAGATTGGGCATTCCGCCTTTCGGCACAATCACAACACCGCGCCGACCGCGTGGTCAATACCAGCACAGGCCCGACCCGCAGCTTTGAAGGCTATGACGACACCGCCGCACGCATCCAATTGTTGTACAAGCCCAACAAAACCTTCACAGGTTTGTTCAATATCCACGGCCGCAACATGAATGGAAGCGCGACTCTATTCCGTGCTAACATTATCAAAAAAGGAACGAATGAATTGGTGGATGGGTTTGATTACAACAAATACCCAACTGATGGCGGCAATGCGCAAAACCTCGAAACCGCAGGCGGCAGCGCGCGTTTGAAGTGGGAATTGGATGGTATTACCATCAATTCGATCACTGCCTACGAAAAAGCGCATTTTTATAGCCGTGGCGACGTGGATGGCGGCGTGGGCGCAGGTCCAGGCTCTTTCCCTGGCTTCATCCCCTTCCCGGCTGAAACGGCGGACGGCGTGCCGGATCATCACCAGTTCTCGCAAGAAGTGCGGATTGAATCGAACACCACCAGCCCACTGCAATGGATTGCGGGTGCTTACTACTTTGATGAACATTTGAAAGTAGACAGCTTCAACTTCGACACCCCAGCCAATAACCTGCAACATGGCTACGCTTATCAAACGCAAGACAGTAAAGCCTGGGCGCTGTTTGGTTCGATTAACTATGCCGTCACACCGCAATTTAAAATGCGTGGTGGTTTGCGCTATACCAATGACAAGAAGGACTTCTACGCGCAGCGTACCGTCAATCCGTTTGGCGGCCCGGCACATGTACCCCGGATTGCAAACCCAAGCTCGACTAACACCAGTTGGGATTTAAGCGGCACTTATGAATTGGATAAAAACACCAATTTATTTGGTCGTATTGCAACGGGTTACCGTGCCCCTTCGATTCAGGGGCGCGTGCTGTTTGGTGACGACATTTCGGTGGCAGGTTCGGAAAAAGCATTGTCGGCTGAATTCGGTGTCAAACAAGACTTGTTCAACCGCCGCGCCCGTTTGAGCGCCAGCGTATTCAAGTACCGGGTACGTGATCTGCAATTGACCGCAGGCAGTGGTTCACTCAACCAAAACCGTTTGATCAATGCTGAACGCGCCGAAGGACAAGGCTTTGAACTTGACATGCAAGCCAATCTGAGCGAAAACTGGCGCACTACCTTAAGCGCAAGTTATAACGATACCGAGATCAAGGATTCCAAGCTGTTTGTGGCACCTTGCGGTGGCGGCTGTACCGTCACGGACCCGGCCAACCCGGATACGAGATTAGCTGGCACCGTATTAATCGGCGGCAATCCATTACCCCGCGCACCAAAGTGGGTAGGCAACTGGACGCTGCGTTATTCGACCCCGATCCAGGGCGGCGAAGTGTATGTGCTGACAGACTGGTCATATCGCGATACTTATAACTTCTTCCTGTACGAAGCCAAGGAATACAAGGGTAAATCCTTGCTCGAAGGCGGTTTGCGCGCAGGTTACAAGTTTGCTGATGGCAAGTATGAATTGGCCGCCTATGTCCGTAACATCACCAACAAAGTGCAGTTGGTGGGCGCAATTGACTTTAACAACCTGACCGGCATTGTAAATGAACCACGCAATATTGGTATGCAGTTTAAAGGCAATTTCTAAGCTGATGCATCAGTAGCTGCGGGCACGCTGTGCCCAGACGCTGCAAAGCCCGCAATACTACCATGGTGTTGCGGGCTTTTTTATTGCAAGCGGCTCAGGCAATACTGGCCTGCGGCTCCGCCAAGGCCACCCCATCCACAAACACCAAAAACTGCCCCGGCATCATTTGGCACCAGATTTCATTCGTCGTCAAAGGACTGGTTGCGATGATGACCACCTTGTCTTGCACCGTCGCCGCTTTGGCAAAATCGATATGCACATCGGCATCGTCAAGCGAGGCATGGGCAAACGGAGTTTTGCGCAAGATATAGTGCAGGTCGGTGGAGCAATGCACAAACAGCGCTTTGCCGTCCGAAAATAACAGGTTGAAGGTGCCAAATTTCGCCAGCTCTGCACATTTTTGCCGCAAAAAGCCGCTTAATGCATCCAGCGGCGGCGCATCCGGGCCAAATTCACGCCGCATCTGTTGCAGCAAATAACAAAACGCACGCTCACTGTCGGTGCAACCCACCGGATGAAAGGAACCATCCAGCTTGGGATGGAATTCTTTTAAGTCGCCATTATGCGCAAAAACCCAGTAGCGCCCCCACAACTCGCGGGTAAAAGGATGGCAGTTTTCCAGCGCCACCACGCCTTGCGTCGCCTTCCTGATATGCGCAATCACATTGGTGGATTTAATCGGCCAAGACTTCACAAAATCGGCCAGCGGCGAATGGATGGCGGCCTGGTGATCGACAAAATGACGCACCCCCGCCCCTTCAAAAAAAGCAATGCCCCAACCATCGGCATGATGATCAGTCAAGCCGCCACGCGGCACAAAACCGGTAAAGCTGAAAATAATATCGGTCGGCACATTACAATTCATCCCCAGCAGTTGGCACATTGCTCATTCTCCCCGGAAAATTACAGCACTTGAATCGAAGTATTCCCGATTTAATCGATTATCACAAGCGTTATTTCCTGCTACGCAAGCACACAACCACAAGCCATCCAATCTGATGCAAAAAAGCACCGCATTCATCCCCATCCTCAACCAGAAACAATTAATTTACTTTTTAAACTAAGCATGCTAAGATTCGGCCGTGCTGGCGTTTTGGCGGCACAGCTTCTTTTATTTTTGATGCCAAGGCCAAACGAGGAAAGCCCCGTGAATTCACCCAACTCCTTCCCCCCTGTCATTTGCACGGTTGATATTGTGCTGTTAACGATCAAAGATGAGCGCCTGCATGTGGCGCTCTGGCGGCGCGAACGGGAACCGTATAGCGGCATTGCCTGTCTGCCGGGCGGCTTTATCCACACCAATGAAGACACCGACGCGCGCGCCGCAGCCCTGCGCGTGATGCGGGAAAAAACCCGCATCGAGATGCCTTATCTTGAACAACTGGCCACTTTTTCCGGTCAGGTACGCGACCCACGCGGCTGGTCCGTCTCCATCGCCCATTATGCCCTGCTACCCTTTGCCCTGATCGACCCGAATCAACACGCCGAACAACCCGAACATAAATTATACGATGTCGATCAATTACCGCCCTTGCCGTTTGATCACCGCGCCATCATCGATGCCGCCGTCGTGCGGCTGCGCAGCAAGAGCCAATATTCCTCATTACCATGCTATTTGCTGGGCGAGAGTTTTACGCTGCCGCAATTGCAAAAGCTGTATGAAACCCTGATGGGGGAAGAAATCAATAAAGTCAGCTTTCGCCGCAAGATGGCGGAAATGGATTTTTTGGAAGCGCTGGAAGGCAAAATGGAAGCCGCTGGCGCGCATCGCCCGGCGCAATTACATCGCTTGAAACCGGAATACCAGGATCGTTTACGATTACTCAACCGAGGATTTTAATATGCAAGCCCTTGCCTGCCCTCAATGTGGTGGCGCGCTGCCCAAACAGGCGCGCTGGCGCACCGTACAATGTCCGTTTTGCGATTCCAGCATTACCTTGGCGAGAAATGTGGTGCATGCCGCCGAGTTTCGCGCAGCCTGGCTGCGCACCAAGGCGGCTGCCAGCAGTGCGGCTGCGGGCAAACCCCGGTTGCAGATTCAAAACCAAACTTATCAGGTACAGGCGCAACTGGGCTTTGGCGAACATCACAGCGTGCTGTTGGCCGAGCGCCTTGGCCCGTTGGCCGAGCGTGTGGTAATCAAGCTCGCGCATGCAGACCTGGGCGCTGGCGCATCCGCAGCTGCGCCAGCAGGTGCAACTGAGCTGCGCTTGCAGCATGAAACACAGATTTTGCAGCAACTGCAAGCCGATACCAGCCCGCCTGCCGCTTACTTTAGCCAGCGCCTGCCGCAGGCGGTGTGCTTTGGCAGTGCCAAAACCGCAGCTGGGGCAGAGCATGCGGCGCTGGTTTTTCGCCATCCCACCGGTTTCTGGGGCAGTCTGGATGTGGTTCGTCAGCATTACCCCAAGGGCGTGGATGCACGACATATTATCTGGATGTGGCGGCGCGTATTGGAAGTGCTGGGCTATTTGCACGATATCGGCTGGGCGCATGGCCGCATCACGCCCGACCATTTGCTGGTACACCCGCGCGACCACGGCATTTTATTAATCGGTTGGGCCAAGGCCCAATTTCATGCCAAACCCGACCCCGCCGCTTGCGTGCGCGATTTGATGCAAAGCGCCGCCGCCATCAGCGCGCTCATGCCCGTCGATGCGCCCAAACCCTTGCTCACCTTTATGCAAAATGGCAGAAACGACCCCAATTTTTGCCAACACCACGGCGCGCGCGGGCTGGATCGGGCAATCAAAGATTTGGCACGCACCCTGTTTGGGCCAGCGCGCTTTGTTGAGTTTAATCCTGACCCGCACTGATGAAAATTTCCGCAAATAATTAATTCACTTTTTAAACTAAGCATGCTATGATTCAGTCGTGTTTGCGCAATACACCTTAAAAGAAGTCAGAAAATGCTCGTACATCTTTAAATATTATTTAAATTAAGATGTGCAACATGGATCGAATGAAGTCCGTAACAAATTAATCTGAAAGGAAAGATCATGGGACACGGAAACTACTCACACGCCGCCCACGCGGCGTTAATTGCCGACCGTTCGGCACTCCCCCTCAACGAAGTATTTCAACAAAGCGCCTGTCACCCCTTAATGAACCCGATGGGTTTGCAAATGCGCGAATCGCGCGACAGCGTTGATCACCCCAATTCCCTCGCCATTGCCTTTGCGCTGGATGTCACTGGCTCCATGGGCCACATTCCACGCATGCTGGCCACCAAAGAACTGCCCACCTTCATGAAACTGCTCACCGCCTGCGGCATTGCTGATCCGCAGTTATTGTTCATGGCCATTGGCGACGCCACCTCGGACCGTGCGCCGCTGCAAATAGGCCAATTTGAATCCACTGCCGAACTGATGGATCAATGGTTGACGCGCAGCTATCTGGAAGGCGGCGGCGGCGGCTCGGGTGAAGAAAGTTATGAGCTGGCGTTTTACATGCTGGCCCAGCATACCGATATCGATTGCTGGGAAAAACGCAAAAAGAAGGGTTACCTGTTCATGACCGGGGACGAACTGCCCTACGATGCGGTGTCACGCCATCAGATCGGCAGTTTAACCGGTGGCAAGTTGGATGAAGATATCCCGATTGAAGAAGTGATTGCCGCAGCGGCGGAAAGCTATCACCTGTTCTTTTTGATTCCCGACCCGGCGCGGCGGCAGCGTTGTGAAAAGCGCTGGCGCGAGTTGTTGGGCGACCATGTGATTTGCATGGAAGAGCCGCAAGATGCGTGCGCGGTGGCGGCGGCGATTGTTGGCCTGACCGAAGGCGTAATCGCAAATATGGGCGATTTGGTCAGCACGCTGCAAGCCAACAGCATTGCGCCCGAGCGTTGTTCGGCAGTGGTGCGCGCCTTGGCCAGCTATGCAGATTTGCTGAAACCGGGGCGGGTGCATACCACCCATGGCGTAGCGCATTCCACCTCGCCCCATGCCACCGCCCCTGCCGTAGCTGCTGCGGCTGCTGCGGCTGCCGGATCCGATAAGTCGTCGTGGTGGCAAAAGCTGTTTGCCTGAGCGCACAATCAACACCCATGAGTGAAAAATCATGACAACACGCATTGTTTCTTTATTGGGTTTGGGTTTTGGCGACTGCGGCAAAGGGTTATTTACCGATTTCCTCTGTCGCCACTGGCAAGCGCATACGGTGGTGCGCTTTAATGGCGGTGCGCAAGCGGGGCATAATGTGGTGTTGCCGGATGGGCGGCATCATACCTTTTCTCAATTTTGCGCGGGTAGTTTTGTGCCGGGTGTGGTGACGCTGCTGGCCTCGCCGGTGATTGTTCACCCGACTGCGCTACTGGTGGAAAACAGTTATTTGCAGCGCGTGGGTGTGGCGGATGCATTATCGCGCATCATCATCGATGCGCGCTGTCGGGTCACCACGCCATTTCATCAGGCGGCGGGTCGCATGCGCGAGCTGGCGCGCGGCGGTGCGGGGCATGGCAGTTGCGGCGTGGGGGTGGGTGAAACGGTGGCGCATGGCTTGGATTGTCCTGATCAGATTTTGCATTATGGCGATTTGTTTGATGCGCGTTTTTGCCTGCAACAACTGGAATTGATCCGCAGCACACTGGCCGCGCAATTTGAACAGTTTGGTGATCACTGCCCGGCACCGGAAAATCAGGCGGCGTACAGCCGAGAATGGCAGATGTTGCAAGATGCGGGCATCGGCCAGCGCTGGTTGCAAAGCCTGGGCGCGTTGCTGGCGCAAGTGCCTGCGGCCACGCACGAGCAGGTAAGCGCGCGCTTACAGCAGGCGGGAACGGTCTTGTTTGAGGGGGCGCAAGGGGTGTTGCTGGATGAATGGTATGGCTTTCATCCGCATACCACGTGGAGTAGCATCAACTGTGCGGCGGTGGCTGCGGTGTGCCTTGATGCCGGGCACACGGGGCCAATTCAACATTTGGGGATTTTGCGCAGCTACCCGACCCGGCATGGCAGCGGCCCCATGCCAACGCATGATAGCGGTTTGGATCATTTGACTGAGCCACATAACCATGGTGATGGCTGGCAAGGCGTGTTTCGGCGCGGCCACCCGGATGCGGTGTTGCTGCGCTATGCGTTACGCGCGGCGGCGGATGCAGGTGTGGGCGCAAATACGGCTGACGGCATGAATTCCGGGCTGGATGGTTTGCTGCTCAGCCATTTAGATGTATTTGACAAAGTGGCAGGCTTGCGCTGGTGCCATGGCTACCTGGGGCTGGATGGCAATTTACCCGTCAAGCACGGGCAGGATTTGGCGCATCAGGCGCGCTTGACGGCATTGCTGAACCGGGCAGTGCCGCTGTATGATGGTGATTTATTAACTACAGCAGCCGCCTTGATTCAAAGGCTGGAGGATTTGAGCAACTTGCCCGTGTTATTTGGTTCGTATGGGCCAACGCATGCTGATGTGCGGATGCGCTAGCCCGGTTGCACGCTACTCAACAAACAAATCTTCCAGCGTGCTGACGTGCAATAATTGCACACACCATTGCGCCAACTGCGCAGAGGTGGCGCTGTCAATTTTGGCCAAAGCCCAATCGGGTATTGCGCCAAATCGGTTGACCAGCATGGCTCGGAGCACCTGAAGCATTCCTTTTTGCTCCCCTTTCTGCTCCCCTTTTTTCCAACTTTCAAGTACCATATTATCAATATTTTCTTCCAACATAGAACACACTCCTTCCAAATCATGAATGCCATCCAGCTTTACCGTACCGTTTGGTAACCTTCTACTTAACACGCGCATTGCCAGTTTGGCTATTGCACCGCGCAATGTCTCATGCTTGTGTCGAT
>CAMBDR010000039.1 GCA_945864765.1 Janthinobacterium lividum
GCCCCGTGCAGTGTTGCATTTTGCTGCCGAAAGCCATGTGGACCGTTCCATCCACGGCCCGGCTGCGTTTATCGAAACCAATGTGAATGGCACCTTCAGTTTGCTTGAAGCCGCACGCCAATATTACACGGGCTTGCCTGAAGCGGAACAGGCGGCGTTTCGCTTTGTACATGTCTCTACCGATGAAGTGTATGGCACACTGGCACCAAACGACCCGGCCTTTAGCGAAACCACCGCCTATGCGCCCAATAGCCCGTATTCTGCCTCGAAAGCCGCATCCGACCATTTGGTGCGCGCTTACCACCACACTTATGGTTTGCCGACCCTGACCTCGAATTGCTCCAATAATTACGGCCCCTGGCAATTTCCGGAAAAATTAATCCCCTTGATGATCAGCAATGCGCTGGCTGGCAAAAATTTGCCGATTTATGGCGATGGCCTGCAAGTGCGTGATTGGTTATATGTGGGTGACCATTGTTCTGCGCTGCGCCGCATTCTGGAGGCGGGCGTGCCGGGCGAAACCTATAATGTTGGCGGCTGGAACGAACAAGCCAATTTGCAGGTGGTGCATACGCTGTGTGATCAGTTGGATAGCCTGGTGCCAGCTAGCGCCAGTTATCGCACTCTCATGGTCACCGTCAAGGACCGCCCCGGTCACGACCGACGTTACGCCATCGACGCCACAAAAATTGCGCGGGAATTGGGTTGGCGACCGGTTGAAACTTTTGCCAGCGGCATCGCCAAAACCGTGCAATGGTATTTGGCTAACCCGGAATGGATCGCCCGTATCCAATCGGGCGATTATTTAAAATGGATGGAAACCAATTACGCAAAGCGCGAGGAGGCGGTATGAGTGCAATCAAACGCAAAGGGATTATTTTGGCCGGTGGTTCCGGCACCCGGCTGTATCCGGTCACGCGTACCGTATCCAAGCAATTATTGCCGGTCTACGATAAACCGATGATTTACTATCCGCTTTCCACGCTGATGTTGGCGGGGATACGCGAAATCCTCGTCATTTCAACACCGCAAGACACGCCACGCTTTCAGGAGTTACTCGGCGACGGGCGGCAATGGGGCATGGAAATTTCCTACGCGGTGCAACCCAGCCCGGACGGTTTGGCGCAAGCGTTTATCATCGGGCGCGACTTTGTCGGTAGCGGCCCCTCGGCCTTGATTTTGGGCGACAATATTTATTACGGGCATGAACTCGAAGCCAAGCTCTCCAGCGCCAATGCCAGCACCGATGGTGCCACCGTGTTTGCCTACCATGTGCAAGACCCGGAGCGCTATGGCGTGGTTGAATTTAACGCTGAGCGGCATGCCATCAGCATTGAAGAAAAACCCGACCAACCGAAATCCAATTACGCCGTTACGGGTTTGTATTTTTACGACCATCAGGTGTGTGATATCGCCGCCAGTATCCAGCCTTCCGCGCGTGGCGAACTCGAAATCACCGATGTCAACCGGGTCTATCTGGAGCGTGATCAGCTCAATGTCGAATTAATGGGGCGCGGCATGGCCTGGCTCGATACCGGCACCCATGAATCCTTACTTGAAGCATCGCAATTTATTTGCACCATTGAAAAACGCCAGGGCTTGAAAATTGCCTGCGTGGAAGAAGTGGCTTATCGCAAAGGCTTTATCGATGGCGCGCAACTGGAACGCTTGGCCCAACCTTTGATGAAAAACGGCTACGGACAATACATGCTACAAATCATGCAAGACAAAGTATTTTGAATTGGCCGAATGAATTAAATTGAACTGAAACTATCGTATTGAAAGCATGCGCATGAAGATTGTAACGACCCCCATTCCTGATTTATTGATTCTTGAACCCACGGTCTTTGGTGATGATCGCGGTTTTTTTTACGAAAGTTTTAACCAGCGCCGCTTTGCTGAATTAACTGGCGTGGATGCGCCTTTTGTGCAAGATAATCATTCCAAATCCGCGCAATACGTGTTGCGTGGTTTGCATTATCAAATTCAACAGGCGCAAGGCAAATTGGTGCGCGTGGTAGCGGGGGAAGTGTTTGATGTGGCGGTCGATATCCGGCGTTCGTCCCCCACCTTTGGGCAATGGTTTGGCTTGACATTATCCGCAGCAAATAAACGCCAATTGTGGATACCGCCAGGTTTTGCCCATGGTTTTATGGTGACCAGTGACAGCGCCGAATTTTTGTATAAAACCACCGATTATTGGGCACCCGAGTTTGAGCGCAGTATTTTATGGAGCGACCCCACCTTAAATATTGCCTGGCCCTTGAACGGCGCGACCCCGCTGTTGGCGGGTAAAGACCAGGCCGGAAAATTGCTGCTGGATGCCGAGGTGTTTGCATGAAAATTCTGTTGACGGGCAAAAATGGCCAGGTTGGCTATGAGTTGGAGCGCAGTTTGCAAGGCTTGGGCCAGGTGATTGCGCCGGATCGGCAACAATTTGATTTGGCCAATCTGGATCAGGTGCGTGAATTTGTGCGTGAACTGGCACCGGACATCATCATCAACCCGGCTGCTTACACAGCGGTCGATAAAGCCGAGAGTGAGCCGGAATTGGCGCTACGGGTGAACGCCGAAGCACCGGGCGTGATGGCCGAAGAAGCGGCGCGCCTGGGTAGTGTGCTGATCCATTTTTCGACCGATTATGTGTTTGATGGCAGCAAGCAAGGCGCGTATCTGGAAATCGATGACACCTCGCCCGTGAGTGTGTATGGCAAAACCAAGCTGGCAGGCGAACAGGCGATTGCCGCCAGCGATTGCGCCCACCTGATTTTGCGTACCAGTTGGGTGTATGGCATGCGCGGCAAAAATTTTTTGCTCACCATGCTGCGTTTGGCGGCCGAGCGCGACAACTTGCGTGTGGTGGCCGACCAAATCGGCGCACCCACCTGGTGCCGCACCCTGGCTGAAATTACCGCCCATGTGGTGGCACAGGCCGCAGGCCAAAAGTCCAGTGCACTGCAGATGCAAGATTGGTGGCGCGAGTGTAGCGGCATCTACCATACCGTGGCGCAAGGCACCAGCAGTTGGCATGGCTTTACCGAAGCGATTTTGGCGCAGGCTGGCTTGAGCGAGCGCTGTAGCGTGACCCCGATTACGACCGACCAATATCCAACCCCCGCGCGCCGCCCGGCTAATTCGGTTCTCTCTTGCGCCAAATTTACCGCGCAATTTTGTGGCTTGCCGCAATGGGATGCGGCCCTGGCTTTATGCCTGCGGGCTTAGGGCTTGCGCCATGGAGAATCAAGCGCAGCGACAAACCGTCACCCAAGCCGTCACCCAAGCCGCCACCCAAGCCGCCACCCAAGCCGCCACCCAAGCCGCCACCCAAGCCGCCACCCAAGCCGACAGCCATTATATTGAAAAAGACCAGCAGTATTTTGCCAATGCGCGCAGCGATATTCTGGCGCTCTTGCCACCGCACTGCGAACGGGTATTGGAACTGGGTTGCGGCAGCGGTGCAACGCTCCAATGGCTCAAAGCGCAAGGCCATTGCCAATACACGATGGGGGTAGAATTATTTCCGCAAGCAGCCCAGCTGGCGGCACAGGCGGTGGATTTGGTGCAACAAGGCGATATCGAACAAATGGCGTTGAACTGCCCGGAAAACCATTTCGACTTAATCCTGTGCCTGGATGTATTGGAGCATTTAATCGACCCGTGGCAAGTGTTGGCGCGCCTGGTTCGTCATTTGAAACCCGGTGGCCGCCTGATTGCCAGCATCCCGAATGTGCGCAACTGGCATGCGCTGGGGCCATTGTTATTTTCTGGCCAATGGCGTTATGCCGATACGGGTATTCTCGACCGTACCCACCTACGCTTTTTTACCCGTGATAGTGCGCTGCAATTGGTCTCAGGCAGTGGTTTGCAGGTACAAGCGCTGCGCCGCCTGCCTTTGGCGCAAGCTGGCAAGAGTCGGCTGGCCAATCAGCTCACGCTGGGCTTATTCAAGGAGTTTCTCACCTTGCAATACCTGATCGCTGCCGATAAAAATGTTTGAAATGTCTGAAATACCTGAAATGCCTGAATTGAGGCCTATCCCATGAGTTCCGGCATCGCCAGTCTTGCGCGCTTTGGCGTGATTAAAAACATGGGCTGGAATTTGCTCGGCCAGTTGGCACCCATGGCGGCGGCTTTGTTGGCGATGCCAATCCTGATTCGCCAGCTTGGGGTGGAGCGCTTTGGTTTATTGTCGATAGGCTGGATGTTAATCGGCTATTTCAGCCTGTTTGATTTGGGCCTGGGGCGCGCACTCACCCAAAGTGTGGCCGCCCGCCGTGCGCGCCATGAGGCAGTGGCCGATATCATTTACAGCGGCTTGGCCGTCATGCTGGCGGTGGGTTTGTTGACCGCCGCTTTGTTGTGGTTTGGGGCAGATTATTTAATCGGTTCGCTACTCAAAGTGCCGGTCAACTTGCAGGCGGAGGCGCGGCAAAGCCTGTTATGGCTGGTGCCTGCGATTCCGCTGGTGGTGTTGGCCACCGGTTTGCGCGGTGTGCTGGAAGCGCTGCATGCGTTTAAACTGGTGAATCTGGTGCGCACCCCGCTGGGCGTACTCACGTTTGTTGCGCCGCTGGCGGTGTTGCCGTATTCGCATAGCCTGGTCCCCATTTTTGCGGCGCTTTGTTTGGTGCGGGTGCTGACCCTGTTATTTTTTGTCCTGGCGTGCCAACGTGCGCTGCCGGAATGGCAGCAAGGCGCATGGTCGCGCCAAAGCTTGCCCGAATTATTGCGCTTTGGCGGCTGGATGACACTCTCCAACATCATTGGCCCCTTGATGGTGAATATGGACAGGCTGGTGATCGGTTCGGTGCTGTCGCTCTCGGCAGTCAGTTATTACAGTACCCCGTTTGATATCATCATGCGCGCCCTGATCGTACCCGGTGCCATCGCCGGGGTATGCTTCCCGCTGTTTGCGGCGAGCACGGCTGCCGTTGCGCGGCGGATATTTTGGCAAAGCTGTTTGGCCGTGGGCGTGGCCATGGGCTTGATGTTGTTATTGGTCTGGCCTTTGGGTGAACGGCTGTTGGCATGGTGGTTGAACCCGGAATTTGCCCGGCACAGCGCACCCATCTTGCTGTGGCTGGCACTGGGTGTGGCCTTGAATGGCTTGGCGCATATCCCCTTCGCCTATGTGCAGGGGCGCGGGCAAGCCAAAGTGACGGCGCAATTTCATTTGCTGGAATTGCTGGTCTATTTGCCCTTGCTCTGGTTTTGTATTCACTGGCAAGGCATTGTCGGGGTTGCGCTGGCGTGGACTTTGCGTGCCGCACTCGATGCCCTGTGTTTATTTCGTTATGCCTTGAAACACTTGGCGCACGATGAATGAGAAAGGATTGAGATTAGCATGAGCGCAGCAGCAAAGATTATTGCGGTAGTGGTGATTTACCAGCCCGACGCGCTGGCCCTGGGCGCGTTGCTTCAGGCTTTGGCGCGGCTGGACTCATTGGCGCAAGTGGTGATTGTCGATAACGGCTGCGACACAGCTTTGCGTGGCAGCGTGCAAGCGCAATTCCCTGCTACCACCTGGTTGCAGCAAACGCACAACATCGGTTTGGCCAGTGGTTTAAATACGGGCATTCGCCATGCCCTGGCTGAGCAAGCCAGCCATGTGTTGCTGTTTGATCAGGATAGCTTGCCCGCCTCTGATATGTTGCAGCAACTGTTGGCGGCCGAGCAAACCCTGTTGGCACGCGGCATCAAGCTGGCGGCACTCGGGCCGATGTATGTGAATGGGCCGGATCAACAGATTGCGCCAATCATCGGCCCGGAGCGCTTTTTCAGCAAACGGAAATATCAAGCTGATTTTGATGGTTTGATTGAAGCGGGCTACCTGATTACCTCTGGCCAATTGATTACCCGTGCCAGCTTGCAGGCGGTAGGTTTGATGCGGGATGATTTATTTATTGACGCCATTGATATTGAATGGGGCTTGCGAGCGCGCAAATGTGCTTATTTTAGCTTTGCCGTTTGCGCCGCGCACATGCAACACCATTTGGGCGATAGCCAAACTCAAATTGGCCAACGTCAAATTGCATTGCATAGCCCCTTGCGTCATTATTACATTATTCGCAATTCGTTACTGTTGTTACAGAGTGCAGATATAAATTGGCGTTGGAAGTGTGGTGATTTATTCAAAACCTTACGGCGCTTAATCCTCTATCCTTTGTTATGTTCTCATCCCTGGGCCCATATTCGCGCCATGAGCCAAGGGGTATGGGATGGCTTGCGCGGGAAAGCCGGGCCAAGATAATGATTGTCTTCATGGGCAAAAATCGCATAAAATGTCAACAGCAATGGCTTGGAATCGCTTACACTTTCTGTGATGGAGAGAAATCTTAAGCGAATAGAGCAATATGAGGTTGAACCAATAAAAATCAGGAGACGCAGTGTCCGCCAGTAAGAAATTAAAAATGACGCTTTCTATTGTAAGCCATGGACATATGCATTATGTCTGTCGTTTATTGCAAGATATTGCGCGTTTTGAGCGTGACGACCTCGAAGTGATTTTAACCTTGAATTTACCTGAATCGATTGGCTGTGATTTAAAGAGTTTTCCGTTTAGAGTGCAATTAATACAAAATACTCAACCAAAAGGTTTTGCTGCCAACCATAATGGCGCATTCGCCTTAAGTCGCGGAGAAAATTTTGTTATTCTCAATCCGGATATTCAATTACTGGCCGACCCATTTGGCCCTTTGTTGGTGATGCTGGCGCGCAACCGTAAAAGCATCGTCGCGCCACTCATTGTCAATCAAACCGGCTCCATTGAAGACAGTGCGCGCAACTTCCCATCGCCCTTATCCCTGATGAAAAAAGTCGCAGGCAAAGCCTTAAAATTGCGTTTGCCCAGCGATGTGTTGGTGGCACGTGATGAAATGCTGATGCCCGATTGGGTGGCGGGCATGTTTATGGTGGTGCCGCGCAACATCTACAGTGCCTTGCAGGGCTTGAGTGAATATTATTTTTTATACTATGAAGACGTTGATTTTTGCGCCCGTGCGCGTTTGGCCGGGGTCGAAATTCTGGTCAATCAACAAGTGAGCGTGATTCATGAAGCCCAGCGTGATAGTCATCGTAAAGCGCGTTATTTGCTCTGGCATATGAAAAGCGCCGCCAAATTTTTTACCTCGCCCGCTTATTTAAAGATCAGTTTGCGCCGTATGTTTGGTACGCCCTGAGGAACAATTTGCTATGGCGGTAATTTTGCTAACCGGGGCGAACGGCTTTGTTGGGCAAGCATTGGGTCAGTTACTCAACGCGCAGCCAGATACAAGTTGGCGGCCGGTTATTCGTACCCTGCGTACCCTGCGCACTCAACAACACAACTGGCCTGACACGTGGCCCACCCCCCATATTATTGATTTGGAGCACGGCGATTTTAGCGCCGCCTTGTCCGGCGTCGATTGCGTGATCCATTTGGCGGCGCGGGTGCATGTCTTGAATGATCAAAACAGCGAACCGCTGGCGGCTTATCGGCGCGTGAATGTGGATGTCACCTTAAGGCTGGCGCGACAAGCCGCAGCCAGTGGCGTTACCCGCTTTATTTACCTGAGTAGTATCAAAGTCAATGGCGAAGCCACCGATACAACGCTGCAGCCGCAGCCTTTTGCTGCCGATACGCCGCCGCAACCCTTGGACCCGTATGGCGTGTCCAAATGGGAAGCCGAGCAAGGTTTGGCGCAGATCGCGCGCGAAACAGGTTTGCAAGTGGTGATCATTCGCCCGCCCCTGGTGTATGGCCCACAGGTGAAAGCCAATTTCCTGCAATTAATGCGCTGGGTGCGGCGCGGCTGGCCCTTGCCTCTGGCACGCGCGTGCAACCAGCGCAGCATGGTGTATGTGGGAAATTTGGTCGATTTGATTTGGCGTTGCACTCATCACCCGCGCGCAGCCGGACAAACTTTTTTGGTGTCGGACGGGCAGGATATGAGTACCGCGCAATTAATTCGAAATTTGGCCAGGGCCATGCATCAGCCTGCCCGATTATGGCCCTGTCCCTTGTTTGTTTTGACTTTGGGCGCGCGCCTGACCGGCAGGCAAGCTGCGCTGGAGCGCCTGTTTGGCTCTTTGCAAGTCGATATTCAAGCCACCTGCCAAACCTTGGACTGGCAACCCCCGTTTAGCGTGGAGGCAGGCATGGCCGTCACTGTTGCCGCCATGCTGGCAGCCACTTAATCAATAAAGGAAGGAAACACCTTGAAGCATCATGTAAAGCGAGGATTTGATTTGTTGCTGGGATTGGGTATCGGCATATTGTTTTTGTTACCAATTGCAATAGTTGCTTTATTAGTTGGACTAACTTCGCCCGGCCCTGTAATATACTGGTCGGCGCGGGTGGGGCGGCGTAATCAGATTTTCCAAATGCCCAAATTTCGCACCATGCGGCTTGGCACCCCTGCTGTCGCCACCCATTTATTGCAAGATCCGGGGCAATTCCTGACGCCGATCGGTTCGTTTTTGCGTAAATCGAGTTTGGATGAGTTGCCACAATTGTGGAGTATTATGCGGGGCGATATGAGTTTTGTGGGGCCGCGTCCGGCGTTATTTAATCAGGATGATTTAATTGCTTTGCGAACTGAACAAGGGGTGGATGCGCTGGTGCCAGGATTAACAGGCTGGGCTCAGATTAACGGGCGCGATGAATTGGCGATTGCCGAAAAAGTGCGCTTCGATGTGGAGTATTTGCAGCGCCAATCCTTTCTTTTTGATTTAAAAATTATGGTATTGACTGCGGTTAAGGTGATTCGGCGTGATGCGGTAACGCATTAGTCCGAATTGACCAAGGTGCGCAATAAATTGCACCGGATAAATTGCAGGCAATCGATCAGAGGTGTTTGAGTATGAAGTCCTTGGTAGATTTGAGCCGCTGGCGCAAACAGCTTTTGGCGGCAGCGGTGGATTGTATTTTGCTGCCCCTGATATTTTTGGCGGCGGTATGGATGCGTTATGACACGCTCAATTGGGCGCTGCTGCAGCAGTATGCGATTTTGATTATGGCCGCCCCCATCATTGCGATTCCGGTTTTTATTCGCCTGGGTTTGTACCATGCGGTGATTCGTTTCATTGATCATAAATTCGTCTACGTGGTGTTTGCCGCCGTCTCCGGCTCTTTATTGGGCTTGGCTACCGTGGCCGCGTTTGCCCATATTCCCATGCTCTCACGCGCGGTGTTTGGCATGTATTGGGTCGGTGCCATTTTGTATGTGGTCATCAGCCGTTTTTTTGCCCGTGGCTATATTTTGCATGCTGCGGATTCCAGTGCGATTGTGGTCGCTATTTATGGCGCAGGTAAAGCGGGAGCACAATTAGCCAGTGCCTTAAGTGCGGGTACTGATTATGTCCCCGTGGTATTTATCGACGATAAAAGAGAATTGCAAAATGCAATGATTGCCGGCATTAAAGTTTATGGCCCTGAGTGCTTGCCCGATTTGATTGTGAAAAAAGGCATCAAACAAGTCTTGTTGGCCATGCCTTCGCTGTCACACAGTCAGCAAAAGCGAATTTTGGAAAAGCTGGAACCACTGCGGGTAAAAATTAAAGTGACGCCGCCGATTGGCTCCTTGGTTGAATCCGGCCAATCGGATGTGGGTTTGGGCGGGCAAAAACTGCGCGATATTGGTTTGGAAGATTTGCTTGGGCGCGATACCGCCGTGCCGGATCAACGCTTGCTGGCCAAGTGTATTCAAGGCAAAACCGTACTCGTTACCGGGGCCGGTGGCTCGATTGGTTCTGAATTATGCCGTCAATTAATCCGCCAACATCCGGTACGCCTGATTTTGCTGGATATGTCGGAATTTGCCCTGTATTCCATCCTGCAAGAATTGACCGGTTTAAATAAACAATTGGAACTGGGCGTAGAAATCATGCCGTTTTTGGGTTCAGTACGGGAACGCGAAAAATGCGAGCGTATTTTGGCCACCTTTACGGTCGATACCATTTATCATGCCGCTGCCTATAAACATGTGCCTTTGGTTGAACATAATCCGATTGAAGGCGTCTGCAATAATGTATTTGGCACACTCACCATAGCTCAGGCGGCTCTGGCGGCACAAGTTAAATGTTTTGTCTTGATTTCGACCGATAAGGCGGTGCGCCCCACCAATGTCATGGGGGCCACCAAACGTCTGGCCGAATTGATTTTGCAAGCCTTGGCGCGCTCGGGCGCACGAACACAGTTTTCGATGGTGCGGTTTGGAAATGTTTTGGGTTCATCCGGTTCAGTGGTGCCGCTGTTTAGTCAGCAGATTCAAAAAGGTGGGCCGATTACCTTGACTCATCCCGAAATAACCCGCTATTTTATGACCATACCCGAGGCGGCACAATTGGTGCTGCAAGCCGGGGCCATGGGGGAGGGTGGCGATGTATTTCTGTTGGATATGGGCGAACCAGTAAAAATTCTCGATTTGGCAAGGCGCATGGTGCATTTGAGTGGCCTGGAAGTAAAAAGCGAGACCAGTGCCGAGGGCGCGATTGAAATCGAACACGTTGGTTTGCGCCCCGGTGAGAAGTTGTATGAAGAGCTTTTGATTGGCGGCAATGTAGAAGGCACGGAACACCCTTTAATCATGCGGGCGCAAGAGGCTGAAATTGCCTGGGTGCGGCTACAACCCATGTTGCAAAGCCTGGAGCAAGCCTGTATTGAATTCGATTATCAGGCGGTACGCAGTTTGTTGATGCATATTGTGGCCGAATATGCGCCGCAATGCGGAATTGAAGATCCAATTTGGCTGGCGCAAAATAAAATAGCGCTTGCAACGAAAGTCTTGCATTGATTTAGGAAACTGCGCAGGAAACTGCGGTGGCAGCGGCAGAATATCGCCTCATTTTACAACAAAGCCGGGTTATAACCATAAAATAAGCATGACAGTGGTTTTTATATGGTGAAGAGCGCAATAGATGGTGTATTATTCCCGTTGTAATAAAACCTGCAATGGAAAATAAGTTTGTATATAAATAAGTCGCACTTGCTTTCTGAATCAAGGTCTTGCTGGTTGATGCAATCGGCGGGTAGAGATACATTAATTTTTTCAATGGAGTAAATATGGATTTAACTGGACTGAGCGTCAGCGAATTGCGTGCATTGGAATCGCAATTAAAAAATGAAATTCGGCGTCGTGAGCAAGAAGACATGATCAAGGCACGTGAGCAAATCTTGGCTATTGCCCATAGTGTTGGCATTCCGCTGAAAGACTTAATGGGCGCAGCGCCTGTGGTTCGCGCCAAAATGGGCACGGTTGCGGTGCGTTATCGTCATCCGGCTAATCCGTCTTTGCAATGGACTGGTCGCGGCCGCCAACCAAAATGGGTTGCGCAATGGCAGGAAGAGCATCAAAATCTGGATGGCTTGCGCGTTTAATCCAGGTGCAATAAGTAAGTAGCCACAGGGATCATTGAATCGGGTATTCTTGATCTTTGTGGTTATTTTTTGGCTTATGCCGATTTTCCTCATGGCTGGCCCTGGTCGCTGCCTGTCGGATTTGTTCTTTTTCCATTTCTTTTTCCATTTTTTTCCCATTTCTTATTCCTATACTCATGTTGTCTAAAACCATTTTTAAAGCCTACGATATTCGAGGCATTATCGATCAAACTCTTGACGCCAATATCGCCCACCAAATAGGGCGTGCTTTTGGCAGTGCCGTGCGCGCCAAAGGTGAGCAAACTGTGGTGATTGGGCGCGACGGGCGTTTATCCGGCCCGGCCATGGCGGCGGCGTTGGCCAGTGGTTTGCAAGCAGCGGGTGTGGATGTGATTGATTTGGGCATGGTGGCCACACCGATGTTATATTTCGCCACCCATCAATTAGCCGCGCGTTCCGGCATCATGGTAACGGGCAGCCATAATCCCCCCAATTATAATGGCTTTAAAATGGTGTTGGCAGGTGAAGCCATTCACGGCACGACCATTACCGGCTTATATGACGCCATTGTGGCCGAACAATTTACCTCCGGTGCGGGAGAATATCGGCAGCATGATATTGAAGCCGATTATTTGCAGCGTATTGTGGGCGATGTCAAAATCGCGCGCCCGATTAAAATAGCGGTCGATTGCGGTAATGGTGTGGCGGGCGCTTTTGCTGGTGCTTTGTACCGGGCCATGGGGTGTGAGGTAGAAGAATTATTTTGCGAAGTCGATGGCAATTTCCCGAATCACCATCCCGACCCGGCGCACCCTGAAAATTTGCAGGATTTAATTCGTTGTTTGCAGCAAGGTGATGCTGAAGTTGGGCTGGCTTTTGATGGCGATGGTGATCGCCTCGGCGTCGTCACCAAAGACGGCCAAATTATTTACCCTGATCGGCAATTAATGTTATTTGCGCAAGACGTATTAAGCCGTCACGCGGGTGCGCAAATTTTATACGATGTGAAATGCACCAGCCATTTGGCCCCATGGATCAGGAAAAGTGGCGGCCAGCCCTTAATGTGGAAAACTGGTCATTCGCTGGTTAAGGCTAAATTGCGTGAAACTGGCTCGCCTCTGGGCGGTGAAATGAGCGGCCATGTATTTTTTAAAGATCGCTGGTATGGTTTTGATGACGGTTTGTATGCGGGTGCGCGTTTGCTCGAAATCCTGACCCGTCAGGCCAACCCATCCGCTTTGTTAAACAGTTTGCCGCAATCGTTTTCCACGCCAGAATTGCATCTTGATTTACACGAAGGTGAAAGCGTCATTTTGATCGAACAAATGCGCGCCCAGGCAGCATTTACGGCCCCGCTTGAAATTATTACCATTGATGGTTTGCGCGTCGAATATGGCGATGGCTTTGGTTTGGCACGTGCCTCCAATACCACGCCCGTGGTGGTGATGCGTTTTGAAGCGGAAACGCCACAAGCTTTGGAACGGATTCAGGCCGACTTCAAGCGCGTTATTTTGGCGCTCAAAGCCGATGCACAATTACCGTTTTAATGGTTTACGATAGTGAAAATACTCATCGTGCGCGTCTCCTCGCTGGGGGACGTATTGCACAATATGCCCATGCTGCAAGATATTTTACGGCACCACCCCACTGCCCAAATTGATTGGGTGGTGGAAGAGGCCTATGTCAGGCTGGTGGGCTTGCAAGCGGGCGTGCGCCACATTATTCCGGTGGCTTTGCGGCGCTGGCGCAAAAGTTTGTTCTCCCCGGCTACCCGTGCCGAAATCAAATACTTTCGGGCGCAATTAAAAAGCACCGCTTATGACTATGTATTCGACACTCAGGGGCTGTTCAAAACCGGTTTGTTGATGAGTTGGGCGCGCTTGGCACCGGGTGGGCAAAAAGTGGGTTTGGCCAATGGCACTGAAGATTCCGGCTATGAAGCCATTTCGCGCTGCTTTCACACGCGTAGCGTGCGCGTGCCCTTGCGTACCCACGCGGTAGCGCGTGCGCGTCTGGTAGCGGCGGCGGCTTTGGGCTATGAGGTTCAGAGTGCGGCTGACTTTGGTCTGGCGCAAGTTGAATTCAAGCAGCGCCCGAACTGGCTACCCACACAACCGTATGCAGTATTTTTTCATGGCACAGCACGTGCCGCCAAAAAATGGCCGACACAGGCATGGGTTGAAGTTGGCCATTATCTGGCGCAGCAGGGTTGGCTTATTTTGCTGCCGTGGGGGAGTGCCACGGAACAACAGCAGGCGCAGTTGCTGGCGCAACAAATTCCTGCAGCTCGGGTTTTGCCCGCGTTGCCTATGCATCAGGCGGTTCATTTGGCTCAGGCGGCGGGTTTGGTGATTGGGGTTGATACTGGTTTGACCCACGTGGCGGCGGCCTTTGAGCGCCCCACGATTGAAATCTATTGCGATTCTCCGCGCTGGAAAACCGAAGGCAATTGGTCAGAGCGGATTATTAACCTGGGCGATACTGGGCAAGCGCCCACCCCGGCTGAGGTGATTGCCGCCATAACACGTTTGGGCGTGTAGTTGATGGTGCGCCTGCTGTATAGCCTCGCCTGGTATTTGGCTTTGCCCTTGGTGTGCCTGCGCCTGTGGTGGCGTGGTCGCCGGGAGCCGGGTTATCGCCTGCACTGGGCCGAGCGCTTTGCGCGGTTTGGCAAACCGCCAACGATGGATCAGGCTGGTCACCCGCTTAGCCCGCTTAACAAGCTTAATCACGCAGTTGGCCCACTGATTTGGTTGCACGCGGTATCGGTGGGGGAAACCCGCGCTGCTCAGCCCTTGCTGGCGGGATTATTGCAGCAAAACCCCACTGCGCGTATCTTGCTCACCCATATGACGCCCACCGGGCGCGCCACTGGCAAAGCGTTGTTCGCCCAATATGGTGCTCGCGTGCAACAAAGTTATCTACCCTATGACACGCTGTGGTTTATGCGCCGCTTTATTCATCATTTCAAGCCGACGCTATGCATTTTGAT
>CAMBDR010000040.1 GCA_945864765.1 Janthinobacterium lividum
TCGGTTCGGTCAGCTCGTTGAGGTTGGTGGTACAAGCGAGGCCATTTTTGCCGTTGATATTCATCGCGTCCGAACCGCACACGCCTTCACGGCAAGAGCGGCGCAGCGAGAGCGAATCATCGACATCGGATTTAATCCGTTGCAAGGCATCGAGTAACATTTTATCGGTCGGTTGCAGGGTGACGCTCAAGTCTTGCATATACGGCTTGGCATCCTTGTCAGGATCATAGCGGTAGATTTTAAATTGTAATGTACGTTGTTGCATGGTGGTCACCCTTAAAAGGTACGCTTCTTCGGCGGGAAGGATTCAACGGTCAGTGGCTTGGTGATAACGGGTTTGTATTCGAGGCGGTTGCCTTCCGAAAACCACAGCGTATGCTTCATCCAGTTTTCATCATCCCGTTCTTCGTAATCACGATGCGCATGCGCACCACGCGATTCTTTGCGCGCCAGCGCCGAGGTAACGGTGGCTTTGGCGGTTTCGATCAGGTTATCCAACTCCAGGGCTTCCACCCGTGCGGTGTTGAAGACTTTGGATTTGTCCTTGAACGAGACATGCTTGCGCCGTTCATCCAGTTCCATGATGTCTTTAAAGCCTTTGGCCAAAAATTCATCGGTACGGAACACGCCACAACCTTGTTGCATCGCAGCGCGGATGTCGTTGGCTACGTTTTGCACTTTCTCGGAACCGGTCGAGCTTTCCAGCCGCGCCAGCCGCTCCAGCGCCAAATCGGCTGCATCGGCAGGCAGATTTTTATGGCTCTGCGCTTTGAGGTTGCTGGCCACCACATGATTGCCCGCTGCACGGCCAAAGACCAATAAATCGAGCAGGGAATTGGTGCCCAGGCGGTTTGCACCGTGCACCGAGACGCAAGCGCATTCGCCAATCGCGTACAGACCATTGACCACGTGATTCGGGTTGCCGTCTTTTGGTGCGACCACCTGGCCATGAATATTGGTGGGAATACCGCCCATTTGATAGTGGATGGTGGGCACCACGGGGATCGGTTCTTTGGTGGCATCGACGTTGGCAAACTTATGGCCGATTTCCAAAATCGAAGGCAAGCGTTTTTGAATCGTGTCGGCACCGATATGGCGCAAATCGAGCAAGACGTGATCTTTGTTCGGGCCGCAACCGCGCCCTTCTTTAATTTCCTGATCCATCGAGCGCGAAACGAAGTCACGCGGGGCCAAATCTTTCATGATCGGTGCATAGCGCTCCATGAAGCGCTCACCCTGGCTATTGATCAGGATGCCGCCTTCGCCGCGCACGCCTTCGGTAATCAACACCCCGGCACCGGACACACCAGTAGGGTGGAATTGCCAGAATTCCATATCTTCCAGCGGCAAGCCGGCGCGTGCTGCCATACCCATGCCGTCGCCAGTATTGATGAAGGCATTGGTGGAGGCGGCCCAAATCCGCCCTGCGCCACCGGTGGCAAAAATCGTGGTCTTGGCTTCCAGAATCATCACGTCGCCGGTTTCCATTTCAAGCGCCACCACACCCAAAATATCGCCATCGGGGTCGCGAATCAAATCAATCGCCATCCATTCCACAAAGAAGTGGGTTTTGGCGCGCACATTGCGCTGGTACAGTGTGTGTAACATGGCGTGGCCGGTACGATCCGCCGCTGCGCAAGCGCGTTGCACCGGTTTTTCACCCAGATTGGCGCTGTGGCCACCAAATGGCCGTTGGTAAATGGTGCCGTCGGCATTGCGGTCAAACGGCATACCGAAGTGTTCCAGCTCATACACCACTTTTGGCGCTTCGCGACACATGAATTCAATCGCGTCCTGGTCGCCCAGATAATCGCCACCTTTCACGGTATCGAACATATGCCAATACCAATTATCTTCCGCCATATTGCCCAGCGAAGCGCCGATGCCGCCTTGCGCCGCCACCGTATGCGAGCGGGTAGGAAACACTTTTGACAATACCGCTACGTTCAGGCCCGCTTCCGCCAATTGCAGCGAAGCACGCATGCCGGAACCACCAGCCCCTACAATTACCGCATCAAAACGGCGCACAGGTAGTGCAGATTTAATCGCCGCCATTTATACTCTCCACAAAATCTGTACCGTCCAGCCGGCACAACCAACCAGCCACAAAATCGTGGCACTTTGCAATACCAGGCGCACCGACACCGGCTTGACATAATCCATCCAGATATCACGCATCCCTACCCAAACGTGGTAGTACAGCGCGACGAAGGCGACGAAACTGACGATTTTGAACCATTGCTGGGCAAATAAACCACCCCAGGCCTGGTAAGAGGATTCTTTACTGAGTAAAAAGGTGACCAGTAAAATGACGGTGTACACGGCCATCACCACGGCAGTAATACGTTGCGCCAGCCAATCGCGCAAACCGTAATGCGCGCCCACCACCTGACGCTTGGGGCCAATATTATTCTTAGCCATCAGTTTGCTCCTGTGAATAATTTAATCGCAATCAACAGCGTCAACACACCCGACACCGCCAACACCACAATGGCCGATTGCTTGGCCGATTCTTTATCCAGCCCGATATGGTTATCCATGATCAAATGCCGGATACCCGAACAAAAATGCTGCAAATAACCCCAGCACAAAGCCAATACAATGAGTTTCACAAAAATATTCGACAACAAACCTTGAAAATACGCAAAAGTCGTTTCAGAAGTCAAACTTTGGTCGAATAAATACAAGATATATGGCAAAGCCAAAAACAATAAAAAACCACTGATACGATGCAAAATAGAGACAAATCCGGCAGCGGGCAAACGATAATTGCTTAGATCCGTGATGTGGATATTGGTAAACTCCGGTTTCGCAGTGCGCTCACCCGGTTTGCTGGTTTCAGACATAACACCCCCTTAAACTTTCTAAAATGATTCGTGTTTTTGTGCTGCGCATCAAAGCAAGGCTTAATTTACCCCCTTGCGCCGCAATATACCCATTAGAATAACGCAAATCCGGCTTAATTTAATTCATTCTGGTAATAATGGTCAAAGGTCAAGTACAAGCCGCGCCGCAATTCTACTGGTTTATCACCATACGTAAAAGAAACCCGCTCTGCCGATAACAACGGCGTATTGGGTGCGACTTGTAACAAACCAGCAACTTGGCGATCCGCCCCGACGGCCCGAATCTTTTCGCTGGCACGTATCATGGTGGTGCTGAACTCCACTTCAAACAGGCCATACATCGGGCCTTTGTATTCATTCAAGCGCTCAGCCGTCAAGCCCTTAAAAATCGTGCCTGACAGCCATAATTCTTCCACCACGGTAGGCACCTGATTAAAATACTGTACCCGCTTGATATACACCACCGCATCACCGGCCTTTAACTCCAGCAAACGCGCCACTTCAGCGGGTGCGCGCTGGCGTTTGACTTCAATAAACCGACTTTCCGGATAAACCTGGCCGCCATTATCGGGCATCAGGCGTAAAAAACGAAAGTGGGCGCGCGCTTCATGGTGCGTTGCCACAAAAGTGCCTTTTCCTTGCCTGCGAGACACCAAATTCTCGGTCGCCAATTCATCAATGGCTTTGCGCACCGTGCCTTGGCTCACTTTGTACCGCGCGGCCAATTCCATTTCACTCGGGATTAAATCCCCCGGTTTCCATTCCCCGGCTTGCAAGCTTTGCGTGATTAAACCCTTGATCTGCCGATACAATGGACTAAACGCAGGCACTGCGCTGGGCGCAACACCGCTCGCGCCGGGCGCAGCCGCGCCGGACGCAACCGCGCCGGACGCAACCGCGCCGGACGCAGCCGCAGGCCCAGCCATGCCAGACCCGTTAGCCACCACAGGAAGATTGGAGAGTTCAGTATTCATAGCGGCTTATTTCAACACAAAACAGGCGATTCGTCCAGTAAGAAATACTCTAAACAACATCAAAATAAATCTGTCTTATATAAGACATAAGATATCAATTGACATGCGGTACAAAGCGCATTAGAATGGGCGCAAAAGCGTGCGAATGTGTGCGAATGTGTGCGAATGTGTGCGAATGTGTGTTGCCAAACTGCCATAAGACGCAATTTCCGCGTAAGCCGCGACAATCGACAGCCAAAAGGTGATGAAATTGCCGAATTGAGCGCACGAACAGGCCGTTCAAAGGTATCATTACCATTCTCGATTGGATTCACTCACTTTTTCGAATTCTTGGTATAGACGTTCATTTTCATTTTGGAGATTCATCATGACAAAAGCCCCCATGCGCGTTGCAGTGACCGGTGCCGCCGGTCAAATTGGCTATTCTTTACTATTTCGCATCGCCAACGGCGATATGCTAGGCAAAGATCAACCAGTTATCCTGCAATTACTCGAAATCCCCGATGAAAAAGCGCAAAAAGCGCTCAAAGGTGTGATGATGGAAATCGACGACTGCGCCTTTCCTTTATTGGCTGGTATGAGCGCGCATTCTGACCCGATGACCGCCTTTAAAGATATCGATTGCGCTTTGTTAGTCGGTGCCCGCCCCCGTGGCCCTGGCATGGAACGTAAAGACTTGCTGGAAGCCAATGCACAAATTTTCACGGTGCAAGGCAAAGCACTTGATGCAGTTGCATCACGCAACGTAAAAGTATTGGTGGTTGGCAACCCTGCCAATACCAACGCCTATATCGCGATGAAATCCGCGCCCAACTTGCCTGCGAAAAACTTTACCGCCATGTTGCGTTTGGATCACAACCGCGCCTTATCGCAAATCGCTGCCAAAACCGGCAAACCAGTCGCTGCGATTGAACATATGGCGGTCTGGGGCAACCATTCACCGACCATGTATGCCGATTACCGCTTCGCCACAATTGATGGCCAATCGGTTAAGGACATGATTAACGACGAAGACTGGAATCGTAACACCTTCTTGCCTACCGTGGGCAAGCGTGGTGCCGCCATTATCGAAGCGCGTGGTTTGTCCTCTGCCGCATCGGCTGCCAATGCCGCCATCGACCATATGCACGACTGGATTCTGGGCACCAATCACAAATGGACCACCATGGGTATTCCATCCGACGGTTCGTATGGGATTCCGCTGGGCACCATGTTCGGCTATCCGGTCACCACTGAAAACGGTGAATACCATATCGTTCAGGGCTTGTCGATTGATGAATTCTCGCAAGAGCGCATCAATCTTACCCTCAATGAATTGACAGAAGAGCGCAACGGTGTGGCGCACCTGTTAGCCTAAGCTTCAGGTCAAGCTCCAAGCCAAGCTTTAAAATCGGAACCGGGTTGCAGCAGCGACCCGGCCCTTCAAAAAAATCAACACCACACTAATCAAACTCATGCATCCTTCCGAGGTCTTATTCCAAGGTACATCCCGCCCCTTGATGCTTCCAGCCTGCGACCATTACGCGGGCAGTGAAGTTTTAATGCGAAAATCGATGGCCCTGCAACAAGAGCTTGGGCCGGTTTTTGATATTACTTTCGATTGCGAAGACGGGGCCAGCAACGGCCAGGAGCTGGAACAGGCGCGCATGATGGCGCACCTGATCGCCAGCGCCGACAACCGCCACCAGCGCATCGGCGTGCGGGTACACGATGTCCACAGCCGATTTTTTAACAGCGATTGTGATGAAATTCTGGCTGCCTGTCAGCCAGCCTACCTGACCTTGCCCAAAGCGCATGGGGTAGCCGATGTCAAGCTGGCCATCAAACAGATCAAGGCCCGCCATAAAAAATCCCCTACCCCTCATGCCAACGAGGCCGAGCACAAATTGGTGCCGATTCACGTGTTAATTGAAACCCACGGCGCATTGAATGAAGCCCAGGCCATTGCGGCCTTGCCGGAAGTGGAATGTCTGTCGTTTGGCATCATGGATTTTGTTTCTGCGCATTATGGCGCGATTCCTGCGTCCGCGATGCGTAGCCCGGGGCAATTCATCCACCCCATGGTGGTGCGCGCCAAACTTGAAATCGCCGCGGCCTGCCACGCCCACGGCAAAGTGCCATCGCATAATGTCACCACCGAAATCAAAGATAGCGCGATTGTGGCCAATGATGCCGCGCGCGCCATCGCCGAATTTGCCTACACCCGGATGTGGAGCATCCACCCGCAGCAAATTAAACCCATCGTCAAAGCGTTTACCCCACGCAACTCTGAATTGCATGAAGCGATTCAAATTTTAACCGAAGCACAGCGCCAGCAATGGGGGCCGATTCAATTGAATGGCCGTTTGCATGATCGCGCCAGTTATCGTTATTACTGGACTATTTTGCAGCGTGCCAAATTGTGTGGATTAAGCTTGCCAGAATCGGCAAGTGGGCTATTATGAATGGATTAGCCATTCCAAGCCACCGCACCCTGCCTGCCCGCTGGCCATATTTTTAGGAGAAACACCATGTCCCACTCACGCAATTTCTCATTCAACCACTCATTCAAGCGCTCTTTACTGGCGCAACTGGTTTTGGCCGGCTGCGCGCTCTTGCTCACCCTGCCCGCTCAGGCTGCCACCGCCGATGCGGCCACTGGCAGCAAAAAAGTAACGAAAAAAAGCAAGACCAAAAAAGCCGCCCCGGTTATCGCCGATGAAGAAGCGTTTGACACCAAAGATGCGGCCCAAACCGAGTTTAACTGTGCTACCGGGCATAGCTTTTCGGTGTATCGCAAAAACGATGATACCGAGCATATTGCGCTACTCTGGAAAAGCAAGCTGATGCGCTTGACCCGGGTGGTGACCGATACCGGGGCTGACCGCTTTGAAAGTGTTAAACATAGCCTGGTTTGGATCGGCATTCCCGCCAAGAGCATGTTACTCGACCCCAAAAAGGGCCAACAGGTTGCCAATGATTGCAAAACTGCCGAACAGTTAAAAATGGATGCACCCACCACGACCGAGCTGTCAAAATAAGCGTTCAATGGAACAGCAACACCATCCGCATCATTGATTCATGCAACACGTATTTTTGTATCAGCAAAGGAAACATCATGACCCAAACCTCGCCCGACACACTTGGCACGCTCAAAAAATTCAAACTCTCCGCTGACAAAAAAGGCCACTTTTACTCCCTGCCCGCACTGGCCAAGGCGCTGGATGTTAATCTCACCCGCCTGCCAGTCTCGATTCGGATTGTGCTTGAATCGGTACTGCGCAATTGTGACGGCAAAAAGGTCAGTGAAGAGCATGTGCGGCAACTGGCCAACTGGAAACCGAATGCCGAGCGCAACGATGAAATTCCGTTTGTGGTCTCGCGCGTGGTATTGCAAGACTTTACCGGCGTGCCCCTGTTGGCCGACCTGGCGGCAATGCGCAATGTGGCAGCCAAAATGGGCCAGAACCCCAAGAAAATTGAACCCCTGGTGCCAGTCGATCTGGTGGTGGATCACTCGGTCACCATCGACCATTTCCGCGAAAAGAAAGCACTCGACCTGAACATGAAACTGGAATTTTCGCGCAATAACGAGCGCTACCAGTTCATGAAATGGGGCATGCAAGCGTTTGACACCTTTGGCGTGGTACCACCGGGCTTTGGGATTGTGCATCAGGTGAATCTGGAATATTTGGCGCGTGGCGTACATCGAAAAAAGGCCAAGGGTGAGCCGGATTTGTATTATCCCGACACCCTGGTTGGCACCGATTCCCACACCACCATGATTAACGGCATCGGCGTGGTCGGCTGGGGCGTGGGCGGGATCGAAGCGGAAGCGGGTATGTTAGGCCAACCGGTGTACTTTTTAACGCCGGATGTGGTGGGCGTCAACCTGACTGGCAAACTACGCGAAGGCTGCACCGCCACCGACCTGGTATTGACCATTACCGAAATGCTGCGTAAAGAAAAAGTGGTGGGCAAGTTTGTCGAATTCTTTGGCGAGGGCACCGAGTCGCTCAGCCTGACTGATCGCGCCACCATCGCCAATATGGCCCCGGAATATGGCGCGACCATGGGCTTTTTTCCGGTCGATGAAGCCACCATCGATTACTTTAAAGGCACCGGGCGCAGCAAATCAGAAATCAAAGCTTTCGAAGCGTATTTCAAGGCGCAAAACCTGTTTGGCATTCCCAAGGCGGGTGAGATTGATTACACCAAGGAAGTATCGCTCGATTTATCGACCGTCACGCCCTCACTGGCAGGCCCGAAACGGCCACAGGACCGTATCGAACTGGGCAAGGTCAAAACCACTTTTGCCGATTTGTTCGTACAACCGACCACGGCCAACGGCTTCAACAAAAAAGCAGCCGATTTGGATGTGAGTTATCCGGTTAGCGACACCGTGAGCGTGAAAAACGGCGACGTACTGATTGCCGCCATCACCTCGTGTACCAATACCTCCAACCCGAATGTGATGTTGGCCGCAGGTTTATTGGCCAAAAAAGCGGTAGAAGCGGGCTTGACGATTGCGCCGCACATCAAAACCTCGCTCGCGCCAGGCTCGCGCGTGGTGACGGAATATTTAACGGCGGCGGGCTTGCTGCCCTATCTGGAAAAAATCGGCTTTGGCGTCACCGCCTACGGTTGCACCACCTGTATTGGGAATGCGGGCGATTTAACGCCGGAAATGAATGAAGCAATTAGCAAAAACGATGTGGTAGCCTCGGCGGTATTGTCGGGCAACCGCAACTTTGAAGCGCGCATTCATCCCAATATTCGCTCCAACTTTTTGGCCTCGCCACCGCTGGTGGTGGCGTATGCGATTGCCGGCAACGTGATGGTGGATTTAATGACCGAACCGGTGGGCAAGGGTAAAAGCGGCAAAGATGTGTTTTTGGGCGACATTTGGCCGACCTCGCAGGAAGTGCAAGACTTGTTGAAATTTGCCATGGATGGCAAGGTCTTTAAAAACAATTACGCCGATGTGAAAGACGCGCCCGGCAAGCTGTGGGAAAAAGTCACCAGTGTCGATGGCCAGGTCTATAACTGGCCCGTTTCCACCTATATTGCCGAACCGCCGTTTTTTGAACATTTCACGATGGAGCCGCAAGCGGCCGCAACCGGCATCACGGGTGCGCGCGCGCTCGGCGTGTTTGGCGATTCGATCACCACCGACCATATCTCGCCAGCCGGTTCGATCAAAGAATCCTCCCCTGCGGGCAAGTGGCTGCTGGAACATGATGTCTTGAAAGCGGACTTTAACTCCTATGGCTCACGCCGTGGCAATCACGAAATCATGATGCGCGGCACTTTTGCCAATGTGCGCATCAAAAACCGCATGATACCGCCGGGGGCGGATGGTTCGGCGGTTGAAGGTGGCATTACCATTCATCAGCCAAGTGGCGCGCAAATGGCGATTTACGATGCCGCCATGCAGTATATGCAAGATGGCGTGCCAACCATGGTGTTTGGTGGCGAAGAATACGGCACCGGTTCCTCGCGTGATTGGGCGGCCAAGGGTACGCAGTTGTTGGGCGTGAAGGCGGTCATTACCAAATCATTTGAACGCATCCACCGCTCCAATCTGGTGGGCATGGGCGTGTTGCCGCTGCAGTTTATCGGTAGCGACAGCGTGGAAAGCCTGGGCATAACGGGCAATGAAACCTTTGATTTGAAGGGCTTGGAGGGTGAAATCAAACCGCAGCAAGAAGCGACGCTGGTGATTCACCGCCTTGACGGCAGTGTGCAGGAAGTGACCTTACTGCTGCGCATTGATACGCCGATTGAAGTGGATTACTATAAACACGGTGGGATTTTGCCGTTTGTGCTGCGCCAGTTGCTGGCGGCATAGGTTAATTGGATGTTGCTTGAATAAAAAACGCCGGACGAATCCGGCGTTTTTTATTGCCATAACACGATCAATCATATTCATATCAACCAATAATTCACCGCTGTTGACGTTTGACAACATCCACGAAAGAGGACAGCAAAAGGGGAAAAGGGACATCCACAACAGTAGCAACATTGGGAACCATGTACGGCTCACAGCACGGATAAGTGTGCCTTATTTTCATCAAGAATAGCTAAACAATTCGATATCGTCCATCGGGTAGTGTTTGCGATTGTGCGTCCACAACGGACAGCGATGGGCACGCGCAGTTGCGGCCAGGATAAAGTCTTCCAGCGCAACGCCCTGAAACGCTTTGGCATATTGGTTGGCATACAGCCCCGCCAAGCGCCCCACTTCATGATCCATGTCCACCCGCTGGCACAAGTCAAACAGTGCCTCAATATCTCTGTGCTCGCGCTTGAACGCGCCCGCGTACACCTCTGCCACGACAATGGGGCAGATCAGAAATTGGGTTTGGGCTTCCAGCAGCGTAAGAAAACATGTCACCACCGCAGGCGCTTTTTTTAGCAAATCGATGACAATATTGGTGTCCAGCACCAGCCGCTCGGGCGTCATCACAGCGGTCATGTTTCATCACCCGTTCGCAAAATGCGGCTTTTGCCGCGAATCGTGCGCACATAGTCGTCCGAATCGACATCCGCAAAGCTTTCCAAAGGCTTGAGCCGCTCAAAGAAGGCGCGGGCATCGGCCACCGGGTCTTGCTGGAGGTCCTTTTCCAGCGAACGGCGGATCAGTTCGGAAATGCTGATCCCCACGCCGCGCGCACGACTTTTCAGGCTTTCGTAGAGGGCATCCGGCAGGTAAATTTGGGTGCGGTGCATGGCTGGCTCCATTTATTATGATGTATGAAATTGTACATCACAATACACTGCGGGCACAAGCGCTTCCTGCTGCGCCGAATGCCGAAGAGCTGGGTCGCCGTTCAGCGCCAACGGCATCGCTCTGGCCCAGCGGTTGGCGGACAGGGAAAACGTCAGCGCGCGGACTTGGTGATACCAACCGGCGGGTACGTACAGCATATCGCCGGGATTGACCATGCACTCGACCATCAAGGCCTGGCGCGCCAACGGGAATTGCTCGAAATCCGGTGCCTCGGGGTTGAACGGGGAGCCGAACAGGATGGGGTTCGCCTCGCGCGGGTAGAGAAATTGGTCGTGGTGCGGCGGGGACAGAAAAATGCGTTTGCTGCCCCATATCTGCGCAAAAATGTTGTCGTCATAGTCGCAGTGCAGCGGCGTCACCGTTCCCGTCGGGCCGAGCCAAAAGCGGGGTGGGCCCATCTTGGTAAGCCAGGCCGGCCAATGGCACATCGGATTGAGTCCGCGCAGTTCCAGGTTGCCCAGATAGGGCGGCAGGCCCGGCGTGCCAGCGGCGACCAGATCGAGATATTCAAGCATCGACATGTCCTGCATGGCGCGGTCCGGCGCGAATGCGGTGTTGATGTAGTCGCCCACCCGCGCCCGCACCGCCACCGCACCGAAGCGCTCGCGCAGCGTCTGAGGGGTGAGGTTGGACAGGGGCCACCTGTTGACCAGCCCGGTGACCAGAAACGGCAGGCCCAGAGCGGCCCGCGCGCGAAACGCCGCCGCGTCGGGCACCGCGATGCGCGGCACGGCGGAAATGGCCGGGAGCTCGCATGCGGCGCACCGGATCGCGTCGCGCATTTCCGCTATCGACGTGACGCCCCGCACCCGCGCATCGCGCCGCTCGCGCGCCTGCTTTTGGGCCAGCGCGTCCGCAGGCGAGGCAGGCGTTGCCTGCATGCGCGGTGGCAGGCGGGGTGGCGGCGAGATTTGCGCCGGCAGAGCTTCTTGCTTGCTTGCCACCGAAATATTCTCTTTTAACATGGGCACTCACTCAATTTTTGTTGTAGCCTTTGATGTAGCCACCATGTAGCCACCATGTAGCCACTTAGGCAAGCCTATCACAACAATGGCCGCAATGGCGCTGCGTCTTTTTGATTTTCTTTAATACGAACAGGTAGAGGCAAATTATGAACCGACAACTGTGGCTGCTGGCTCTCTGCCAAGGGCTTTTCTTGACCAATAACGTGACCTTCATCGCCATCAATGGCTTGGTCGGCTTAAGTTTGGCACCCAAGGGCTGGATGGCAACCTTACCCGTGATGGCCTATGTGGTAGGCGGCGCGTTGTCCACAGGCGTGGTTGCCAAAACACAGTCGCGCTTTGGTCGCCGTGTTTCGTTTCAAATGGGTTTGATCGTTGCGTTGTTATCGGCCCTGTTGTGTAGTTATGCGGCGATCAACAAAAACTTTTGGCTATTGTGTTTTTCGACTTTGGTGGCGGGCTACTATTATGCCAATGGCAGCCTGTATCGCTTCGCTGCGGCAGAATTGGTGGCAATCCAATGGCGCGAAAAAGCCGTCTCCGTGGTGATGGCGGGCGGCTTGATTGGTGCAGTGGCAGGCCCGAATCTGGCGCAGTGGACGCGCAATTTAACGGCCGTGCCATTTGCCGGCGCTTATCTGGCCTTGGCCGTAGTTGCCTTACTGGCTATGGGCGTGCTATCCCTGATCGACTTCCCCGCACCTGCCTGCCACAAGCCTGGGGCGGGTGGCAGGCCGCTACGCGTCATCATGCGCCAGCCAATTTTCATCGTTGCCGCCTCTTGCGGTGCGTTGGGATTTGGCATCATGAATTTGCTGATGGCGGCAACGCCTATCGCCATGCAAGTTTGCGGCTTGCCATTTTCGGATACGGCGCTGGTGTTGGAGTGGCACATCATCGGCATGTTTGCGCCGGGCTTTTTCACCGGGCATTTGATCAAGCGTTTTGGCACCTTGCGTATTATGGCCGTGGGTGTACTACTGAATGCGCTTAGTATTGCGCTGGCACTGACTGGCGTTGAGTTGCTGCAATTTGTGAGTGCCTTGTTTCTGTTGGGCGTGGGTTGGAATTTCTTATTCACTGGCAGCACGACCCTGGCCTTGCAAACCTTTGCACCGGAAGAAAAAGACCGCGCCCAAGGTGCCTTAAATTTCTTTGTCTTCCTGGTCTTGGCGCTCACTTCCTTAGCTTCCGGCGTGCTGGTGACCAGCAAAGGCTGGGCGCTATTGAACATAGGCGCTTTGATCCCGGTTGCCTTCACTGCGGCGGCGCTGATTTTTGCTGCGCTCAGTCCTGCGCCAATTGTGCCAATTGCGCCAATGCCGCCTGCGCGGCAGCCTGTACGCGGTAATTGTCCGCCTTTGCCGCCAGATGACTGATGATGTCCAAGGTATTGCCATCGCCCAGCAAGGCGGCCATGCGGATCAGATCGACCCGGTTCCAGACATCGGTATGGTTGATGGCGCTAATGGTTTGATTGACGAGATCAAACTCGTATTGCTCGCTCCAGGCCTTGCCCTTTTCCAGCGGAATCAGGTTCAGCGAGATCGACAACTCCGCTGGCGGGTACTGGATATGGACATCCTGAAAGCGGCGAAAGAACAGGATGCTTCCTTCAGCGAGGGTCACGGACTGCGCAAACCGCAGATCGACCTTTTCCCCGACCCGGCCCTGCACCGTATCGACCGCCAGATCATAAATGTCGGTGCGGTAGCCCGGCCCCCAATAGCCGGCAGTGAGCAGGCTGAAGTTGTGATTGTGCGCGACCTGAAAGGCTTTCAGTTCGGCGTCCAGCGTGGCATTGTTGGCATACACCTTGGGCACAACCCAGATATTGGCCCGCACAAAGAAGCGTTTGTCGGTGTAGCCGTGATCGCTGTTGGACCACAGCATCAGCGAAGTATCGGCATACGGATTGCCTTGCTGGAACTGCGCCGGCTGCTTCAGCGCCTCATTGATTTTGTCGCGCAGCAAATGCTTGTTGGCGGCCAGCGCAGCCAGTTGCGGCGCGCTGGCGATCAGGCTGTCGGGCTCATCGATATCAACTTGCTGGTTGACGAAATCGACATATTGTTCCAGGCTGATGGCCGCATCGGCCGCAGGCGGGGTGGTGGGGGTGAGTACGAAGGCCATGATGTTATTGCTGGTCAGAGGTGGTGGTGAAAGAAGCGCCCTTTTGCGCATCATTTTGCGCATCATTTTGTGCAGCCGCTTGCAGCGCCTGCAGCCTGTCCCACGAGCGCTGCGCGGCGTTGCGCACATGCGGGTGGGCGTCGTGCAAGGCGCGCTTGAGCGCCTGCGTACCCAGGGGACGATCCAGCGCAAACAGAGTCTGGGTTGCAGCCCAGCGCAGATAATGCAAGGGGTGGGAGCTAAATTGCTGCAAATTGTCCAGCGTATCGGCATTGGGCCCCAGCCGTACCGACAATTGCTGCAACAGAGTAATGGCGGTACGCATGCGGCTCGTTTGCAGGTCGGCGGCCACGCTGAACAGCGCTTGCAGGCTGGCGGCGTCATACACCCAGCGCACGCTGGCCAAGTGCTTGCGTAGCACGCGCAGCACCAGCAGGTCGGTGTGGATGCCGTACTGGCAAACATGGCGACCCGATTCCAGCAAAATACTGCTGCCCGCAGGCCATGCTTGCATGGGCTGGCGCGTTAAGCCAAGGCTGGCGTCAAACTGGTCAGTCACCCTGGTGGGCGGAACCTGATGCACGGCCAGCAGCAAGGGCGCGGGGCCCAG
>CAMBDR010000041.1 GCA_945864765.1 Janthinobacterium lividum
CGCGCGCGGGTTACGCGGCGCTACCGTGCGCGTCTCACTGACCCACGCGCCCGCGCAATCGCCATACACGCCGCTGGTACTGACATAAACCAAACGCGCCCGATGAGGTAGAATAGCGAGTAGATTTCGGGTACGCTGATCAAGTTCTCCAACGCTGGCAGGCGGTGCCAAATGCACAATAAACTTGGCCAAACCACGCCAACGGCGCAATGTGGCGATGTCATCAAGATCTGCTTGCAAGGGAATAGCACCCATGGCGCGAATGGCTTCTCTATCATCTGGCTTGGCATAGCGCGCCAAGGCAAATACCCGAAACACAGGCGTCAATAAAGGCAATAAACGCATGCCCACATCACCGCAGCCAATAATCAAAAGGCGCGGTTTTTTATTAGTCGATTTATTTTTCATGATTCGTAATTGTATGACATTCCAAATCACAGTTCAGCCGAGCGGGCGGCAATTTTCCTGCGAATCCGATGAAACCATCTTGAATGCCGCCATGCGCCATGGTGTAGGCTTACCCTACGGCTGTAAAAACGGTGCATGTGGTTCTTGCAAGGGGAAATTACTGGAGGGGAATTTGAGCCATGCCAGCCATCAGGAAAAAGCCTTGTCGTCCGAAGAAGAATCCAAGGGCCACGCCTTGTTTTGCTGCGCCACACCCCACAGCGATGTGGTGATTGAAGCGCGCGAAGTAATGGGTGCAGGCGACTTCCCGGTACGCAAAATGCCATCCCGCGTGGCAAAAATGGAGCGCGTTGCACCGGATGTAATTGTGGTTTCCTTGCAACTGCCCGCCAACGAGCGTTTGCAATACAAAGCCGGGCAATATCTCGAATTTATGCTCAAAGATGGCAAACGCCGTAGCTACAGCATGGCCAATGCCCCGCATTTGGATCAACTGTTGACGCTACATATCCGCCATATGCCGGGCGGCGTGTTCACCGATCAGGTATTTGGTAGCCTCAAGGAGCGCGATATTTTGCGCTTTGAAGGGCCAATGGGTAGCTTTTTCTTGCGTGAAGACAGTGATAAGCCGATTATTTTGCTCGCTTCCGGCACCGGCTTTGCGCCGATTAAAGCCTTGATCGAACACCTGCAATATGTGCAATCGCCGCGCCCGGTGCATTTGTACTGGGGTGGACGCAGGCCACAAGATTTATATTTCCATGAAATGTGCGAACAATGGGCGCAGTCGCCAGCTCAGTCATCAAACATCACGCCGGGGCCATTTCAATACACGCCCGTCGTTTCGGATGCACTACCCGAAGATCAATGGCATGGACGCACTGGCTTTGTACATCAGGCGGTGATGGCCGACTACCCGAATTTGGCAGAACACCAGGTTTATGCCTGTGGCGCACCGATTGTGATTGATTCGGCAAAACGCGATTTTACCGCGCAATGCCAACTACCACCGGAAGAGTTTTACGCCGATTCGTTTGTTTCTGAAGCGGATTTGGCGCGCCAAGGCGCTTGACCCGCGCACCTTTAAGCAGCCAGTGCTTGTTCGGCATCGTTCGCGTGGGCCAACATTTCACGTAAGTCACGAATACTTAATTCGCTGATTTCATGCATACGAATCAAGATGGTTGCGCCGATCGGCAAGGTGTGATGACGAATTTTGCTGATCACCGGTGGTGCAACTTCCAGCAAACGGGCCAAGGCGGCATCGTTTTTCAAATTCAATCGTTTTATCAGTTGATCCAACAAGTAGTTGGGATTATAAACAGCTTGGTCAGAGATTCGTATATTAGCCATGACAGTCAGGTAAAAAGTTAAGAAAATGCCTAGGCCGTACACTAACACAAGACACTTAATTAATCACCAATTTCTTGAATTCTTGCATACATTTCTTTGCGTCCGTAGCATATTTACATCAATGCACCAAATCAGCGCATAATTTAGTGATATTTTGCAAGTAAACCAGTCCTTGCACGGCCCGGCTACCATACCAGGACAACATCTCACCATCCACCAATTGCACGGGTCTTTGCAATTTCTGCGCCAATTGCTCGCAGTGTGCCGATGTAAAGCGATAGGGCTCGGTCGATAGTAGAATGCGATCAATTTGGCTCAAGGGCAGCTTATCCCATTCAAATACCGGGTAACGCGCCGCAATATTATTGAATTTATCAGAAAATTGCTCATAAAATTTCCATTGTTGCCAATTTTTCAAAGCCAGCATTTGGCTGATATAGGTATCCGGGCCGACACTCATCCATGGATCACGCCAAATACAGTACAACACCCGCTCCTGCTGCGCTGGCTGCACCTTTGCATACGCGAGTTCAAACGCTTGCATCAAGGCCTTGGCGGCGTCGGGTACATTAAAAATCGAACCGAACAAATCATACAATGCCAAATTATCACGCACCGTCCTTGGATGGGTAACGATGATATGCGGCACAAATTCGGCCAGCGCATCGACCGTCGGCTTTTCATTTTCATCGATATTGACGATTAGATGGGTGGGTGCGAGGCGACGGATTTTCTCGATATTCACATCCTTGGTGCCGCCGACTTTGGGCACACTCGCAACTTCTGTTGCCGGATGGATACAAAACCCGGTACGCCCTACCACGAATGAACCTAGTCCCAAATCAAATAATAATTCGGTTAAGGATGGCACCAAGCTAACGATTCGCGGCGATGATTGCGCGACTTGATGGTGCTGGCCGAGTGCATCGATCAAATTCATAAAATTCCCTTGGGATAATGAGTGCGAGGCACTCATTATCCAATAAAATGGCGAGCACGTTCCATCGAATCGCAGCCTTTCCCCGCAACTACCGACAGAGTTTATTTTGAATACCACATTTGGCACTTCCGCATATAGCATTGCAAATATTCAACTGTTTCGCACGCTGGATGACCCGCATCTGGCCCAGTTGCTGGCCCCCTGCCCGATTATTCATGTCAAAGCCGGGCAACTGGTGGCGGCAGGGCATTTATTGATTGTGTTACGCGGCGCTTTGGCCGCCAGCCTGGATGGTCAACCGGGCGTATTGGAAGGCAATGCCAGCAAGATTGTTGCGGGCGAGAGCGTGGGGGAGTTGACGGTGCTCGATGAGGCTGCCGAAGCGTTGCATGTGCATGCGCTGGAAGACAGCGAATTATTGCAAATCAGCAGTGAGCGCCTGTGGCAAATTATTGACAGCTCCAACGGGGTGGCGAAAAATCTGTTGCGCTTACTCTCCTTTCGCATCCGCAGCGCCAATGCGCAAGTGCGGCGCAAACAAAAAGTGGGCGAATTTTATCGGCAAATGTCGATGAACGATGGTTTGACAGGGCTGTACAACCGCGCCTGGCTCGATTCTGCCCTGCCCAATCTGGTGCAAACGGCGCAGGAGCATAATGAAGCGCTGTCGCTGATTATGATTGACCTGGATCATTTCAAGAAATTTAACGACAGCCACGGCCATCAGGCTGGTGACCAAGCCTTGCGCTGTGCGGCGCAAGTGTTATTGGCAGCCTTGCGCCCGACTGACTTTGCGGTGCGCTACGGTGGCGAAGAATTGATGGTGGTCTTGCCCAATACCCGTGAGACGGTGGCGGTGATGGTGGCGCAACGCCTGTGTGCGCGCATGCAACAGGTGGAGGTGTTGGTGCAAGAGGCGGGCATGATGCGGCCCTTGCCGCATATCACCGCATCGTTTGGCGTTACCTCGCTGGGTAGCACCCAAAGCGAGGCTGATCTGGTGGCCAAGGCCGATGGCGCGCTGTACCGCGCCAAGCATGGTGGGCGCAATCGGGTGTCACTGTGATCAATGCAAAAGGTGGCAAAAAAGGTGGGCGGCAATTCAAATACAATCCGGAAACAAATTGTGGGCTTGATTCTGATTAGACAATGTGCTCTAATCTCGGCTCACGATAATAAAACGGCACCGCCGCCCTGACCATGACCGACATTTTTGCCAAAGCCCCACGCCAATATACTCATCCACTCGTTTTTTTACTGCTGATTATCCCGTTTGGCGCTGCCAGTGGTTTTTTGACCGTTACCGTCGTCTATTTACTAGGGAAAGCCGGGGTTAGTCCTACGGCCAGTGGCGCATTGGTTGCCGCCAGTTTTTTCCCCCATACCATTAAATTTCTTTACGCCCCGTTAGTTGACCTGACATTCAAACGCAAGCAATGGTTTATCACAGCAAGTATCACCAGCGCCATCGGCATTGCCGCATTGGGTATGATACCGCCCACCAACGCTGGTCTGGCACTGCTCTCGCTAACGGCCATCCTGGGCAATTTTGCCACAGCCCTGTTGAGCATGTCAGTTGAAAGTTTAATGGTCTACAACACGGCACCACAAGGGTTGGGCCGCACTGCAGGATGGTTTCAAGCAGGCAATTTGGGGGGTAGCGGTCTGGGTGGCGGCTTGGCAATGGAAATTGCCGAACGCACCAGCCATCCATGGTTACCGGGTGTGGTGCTGGCAGTCATCTGCCTGTTGACTGGTATCGCCATCTTATTCACCAATGAACCGGAACCCCACCCCTTCCTGGATGAGACGCCTGACCACATCACGAACAAGAACACCCCGTTGGTAAAGTTAAGATATATCGTTTGGCCCGCTATCCGGCAGGTTTTACGTGATTTATGGGAAGTCGCAAGTTCACGTACAGGTTACTTGGGCTTGGTCATTTGTTTTCTGCCAATCGGCTCCGGTGCAGGTGCGACCCTGTTCCCACAATTTGCCACAGAATGGCAGGTCAGCGCCAGCGATGTCGGCCTCACCACAGGTACGATCAATGGCTTGCTTTCCGCCTTGGGTTGCCTTGTTGGGGGATATTTTTGCGACCGTATGGATCGCAAATTTGCTTATAGCGTATTTGGTGTCATCCTGGCAATGTGCGCGGTATTTATGGCTTGGGCACCTCATACCCGAATCATGTTTTATATTTTTGTGCTGGCCTACGGCTTCATTACCGGATTGTGCTTCGCATCGTTTACTGCGGTCACACTGGAAGCTATTGGCAAAGGCGCTGCCGCCACCAAATACAGTATTTTCGCCTCCCTCTCGAACACACCCATTGCGTATATGAACCTGGTAAACGGGCACTTCTACGAAAATTACAACAGCATCGCATGGCTGCACAGTGAGCCATCCAAAACATACAACAGCAACGCCGGGCTATATAGTGATGCGGCCTGTGGCATTATTGGTATTTTTGTGTTTTTGCTGATCCGCGCTTTCCCCAAGCAAATTGGCTGGATCTTGCGCGCAATCATCATGCCATTTGCCTGGGTATATCGCAAGTTCTTCCCCGCGCAACAAGTCAGCTAAACTGCCGCGAAGTCAACCAAGCTGCGCGGGCGCTTGCAAATTCAAACTCATCCACACCGTGCCCTCCCCCGGCACGGTGTGGATTTCAAACCCAAAGCGCCGCACCAAATCCTGCACCCCGTGGTTATGGCCCAGGGCTTCGCCCACCATTTCCTGCGTGCCTCTGGCCCGGAAATAAGCAATCAATTTGGCAAACAAAATCCGCCCCAGCCCTTGTCCTTTCAAATCGGAGCGCACGATAATGCCAAATTCGGTGCGAATATTATCCGGGTCGGCCACCGCGCGCACCACACCCAGGGTTTCAAATTCTCCCGCCTCGTTCTGGCAAGTGGCAATGAAGGCCATTTCGCGGTCATAATCGATTTGGGTCAGGCGCGCCAGCCTTGATGGCCCAAGTTCACGCGAGCTGCCAAAGGTGCGAAAGCGGATGTCTTCCGCATCCAACTGATTGAAAAACGCCAGATGCTGCGGCCCGTCTTCCGGTTTGATCGGTCGTAGCAGCAATTGCTTGCCCTGCCACGGAAGCCATTCTTCCAAATCTTCAGGATAAGGCCGAATCGCCAAACGCTGGCCCTTGCCCACTGGCCCCACCCGCATGCGTGCATCCAGCGCGAGCACGCCATCGGCATCGGCCAGCAAAGGATTAATGTCCAGTTCCAGCAGTTCCGGTAAATCAATCACTATTTGCGAAACCTGAATCAGGCTGCGGCACACCGCATCAACATCGGTAGCAGGCCGATTGCGATACCCCGCCAACAGCCGCGCCACCCGCGTGCGAGAAATTAAATCCCCCGCCAACACCCGGTTCAAGGGCGGCAAACCCAAAGCATGATCGGCCATCACTTCCACCGCCAACCCACCTTGCCCAAACACAATGACCGGGCCAAATACCGGGTCGGTCGAGACGCCAATGATTAATTCATGCGCAAACGGACGACGCACCATTTTTTGTAGCGCAAAGCCTTGCAAAGCCAATTTGGGCTGCAAACGCTTGACCCGCCGCCGCATGCCCGAGGCGGCCGTGCGCAAGGCTTCCGGCGTTTCCAGATCCAGCGAAACACCGCCCACATCCGATTTATTGCCCAAACCCGCCGCCAATATTTTCAGCACCACCGGGTAGCCGATTTGATTGGCGCATTCCAACGCTTCTTTGGTACTGCCCATAAACCAGGTGGCCAATACTGGTATGCCATAGGCGCTTAAAACGCGCTTGGTTTCGGATTCGGTTAAAAACGCATCACCGCGCGCCACCACCGCACGCACCATGGCTTGCACCGCCGCACGCTCGGCAGCCGGATCAGCCTCGCCGCCCCGTGCATCCACACTGACATTGGTGGGTACTTCCATCAACAAAGCCTGATTGCGCCGATATTGCACAATCTGCATAAAACCATACACCGCCCGCTCCGGCGTGTAATAACAAGCAATACCCGCATCAGAAAACAAATTGCGCGCCTCAGCCACCGTTCTGCCCCCCAGCCAACAGGCAAACACATGACAATGCGCCGCTTCAATCACTGGCAGCACCGCTTGCGCAATCGCCAAACTTGGCACCAATGCCGTGGGCGAGTGCAAAAACAAGACCGCATCGACATTCGGATCATGCATCACAATTTGCATCACCTGGGCATAACGCTCGGGGCTGGCATCACTGCCCACGTCAATCGGGTTACCCCCCGGATTGCCACCCGCCCACTTTTTAGGCATCAGCTTTTCCAGTTGCGCCAGTGTGGCCGCTGACAATGGGGTCAGTTCACCGCGCCGATTCAACAAGGCATCGATCGCGAGCGCATTCACGGCCGCACCATTGCTAACGATCACCAACCGATCCCCCTTCATATTGCGCGCACGGGCCAGGGTTTCCACCGCATTAAACAAGCCTTCGCTGGAAAACACCCGCAAGGTGCCAGCCCGGCGCAAAGCCGCATCAATCACTTGATCCTGATCTTGCCCGATTAAAACCGGACTATGCAAAGCCTGCCCCTCACTCAAGGCTTTGATGTCAGTTTGCGCACCCCACCCGGTTTTTAAGACGATGACCGGTTTGGAGCGCGCCGCCGCGCGTGCCGCCGAGAGAAATTTACGCGCCCCGACGATTTGCTCGATATAAAGTAAAATCGCCTCGGTTTCATTGTCACCGGCCAGGTAATCGAGCATATCGGCGATATCCACATCGCTACTCTCACCCAACGACACAATTTTGGAAAAACCAATTTCGCGCGATCTGGCCCAGTCCAACACCCCACTCACCAAAGCACCCGATTGCGCCACAAAGGCAATCTTCCCGGCTTGCGCCCCGGTATGGGCAAAACTGGCGTTCAAGTTAATGCCAGGCACCAGCAAACCCACCGAACTTGGCCCCAAAATGCGCAATAAGTGCGGCTTGGCCACTTCCAACATGGCCTGGCGTATGGTTTTACCAAATAGATTATGATTGGCATCCAAACCACCAGAGAGTACCACCACAGCACGCGTACCCTTTTGCGCCAAATCCTTGATCAAACCAACCACAGTGGCAGCGGGCGTACAAATAATCGCCAGCTCAGGGCTTTCAGGCAATTTGGCCACCGATTCGTAGACGGGCAAGTCGAATAAAGTGGGATACTTTGGATTGACCGGGAAAATGGTGCCGGCAAAACCGGCATCGAGCAAATTCTGTAATACGATGTTGCCCAAACTGTAGGGACGCAACGACGCACCAATCACGGCAACCGATTTTGGATTAAAAAAGTATTGCAAATTGCGAATGGTCATGCCTGCTCCTTAAAATGTGGCCAATAATGTGGCCAATAATGTAGCCAATGAGATTGGCGCAGGAAAAGCGATTTCAAGTTAGAAAAACACAATGCGACCAAGTCAATAACAACCATTATGCACCTGCGGGGCCTGAAGTTTGGATTAAATTCAAAGTAACACGTAAAAAAACACCATTATTACAGTTATTTGCAATTTAAATAACTTATGAAGCCGCATTGAATTTTCGCCATTGCGTATCCCTCTCAACAATATATACAAGATTTAGCACAAAAGAATACGAATCAGGCATAATGGCAAACAAGATAGCTTCGTTGATTAGTTTAAAAACTCTAGTCACCCGGTTTTCAGCGCGAACCAAGCAAATTTACTTCAAAAGAGCAAGCACAATGAAAGCAATCACATTGGTCAATGCCGAATCTGGCCAGCGCAAAAAACCCGGCGCACCCCATTCTCATTCCCCAAGCCATTGGCACGCCGACCCGGAACATGCCTTGGATATTGCTTTGCAAGACAGCTTCCCTGCCAGTGACCCGGTTGCAACATCGGTTTGCCGCCCCATCCTGATCAAGCCGCACATTGCCGTGGAAGCGACTGCCTTAAGCTTATCGCACAAATGGCCAGTCGAGCGGGTATTACAAGCCATTGTGCAAAACTGCCTGCAACATATCCGCGCCAATGAAGCCGCTGTGGCGCAAGGCCAAGGTAAGGAAAGCTTGCACCAAATGCGGGTCGGCCTGCGCCGCCTGGTTTCGACCTTCAAATTGTTTGAAGCCTGGCACCACCCGCCACAAGATTTACGCACGGCACTGGAAGACTTACTATCCCGGCTCGGGGCCGGACGGGATTGGGAAGTGTTGCATCAATCCACGCTCACCTCACTGGCAGAAACAACATCATCCATCACCGGATTGAATGCCTTATTGCAGGCAGTGCAAGCCAAAAGCCTGACCTTGACCAACACCGTAGCAGCCGATGTCGCCGCGCCACACTATCGCCAATTACTGGATCAAATCAGCGACTGGAACCAAACCCTCTGCACGGCCAAACATGACACAAGCATCGCCGCTAACATCGCCGCTAACATCGCCGAACTGGCAGACCAAATTCTCAGGCAGCGGCAAAAAGTCTTGCTCAAGCGAGCGCGCCTGCTACCCGAGCACACGCCCAAAGAACGGCATCGGCTGCGCATTGCAGCAAAAAAAGTGCGCTATGCCACCGAATTTTTGCAATCCCTGTATAAAAAAGATCAAATCAAACCGTTTTTACGCGCACTGAAAGCTTTGCAAGACAAGCTGGGGACGCTCAATGATTTGGCGGTGGCAGATCAACTATTGGCGCAACTGCAGCTTGAGTCACCCGCTTTGAAAACGGTTGTGGATGAGGTTCGGCCAGCGTTAGCGCAACAAATGCAAGACCAGGTATGCCAGTTGAGCGACTTATGGCGGCAATTTGGCACTGTACCACTGCCGCAACACACAACAAGCCAGCATCGACACAAACATCAGCTTCGCTCATAATCTGAACCAGTTCACGCTATTTACGTTACCAAGGATTCTGCCATGCATCCCAATGCGCAATTGATTCACAATTTTTATAGTGCCTTCCAAAAACGCGATGCAGAAACCATGGCCGCCTGCTATGCACCCGACGTGAGTTTCTCTGATCCGGTATTCCCGAATTTACAGGGCCAGGAAGCGGGTGATATGTGGCGTATGCTACTGTCACGCTCGGTCGATTTGGATCTGGTTTTCGACGGAGTTGAGGCAGATGAGCAACAGGGCAAAGCGCATTGGGTCGCTACCTACACCTTTTCCCAAACGGGCCGAAAAGTCGTCAACGATATTCATGCTCGCTTTGTTTTCCGCAACGGCAAAATCGTCAGGCATACGGATCAGTTTGATTTATGGAAATGGTCACGCCAGGCGCTGGGTGCCAAAGGCGCGCTGCTGGGATGGTCTCCCCTGGTCAAAAACGCGATTCGCAAACAAGCTGCCAAGGGCTTGGCTTTGTATCGGCAGAAAAAAAGCTAAACCAACTCCGGCACATGGCGGTGTGTCTCATTCAACTGAAAACCTGCGCAAATTAGCAACTAATCAGTGCCAAACATCATTTAATGCTTGCCCAACGCCGATTTTATCACTATGATCTAAACCAGACCTCGATTTCATCAGAGGCCATTTTTTCCCTCGCTCTCACCATTCCAGCCATGAAAATCATCATCTTTTTTATCGTTTTGATGTGGCACACACTGCTCATTGCGGGTGAAAATGAGTTCGTGGTGCGCTATCCACGTTACTCAACCAACGATGACCCCAGAGAAAAGTTCCCACTTGCCCTGTTGGAATTAGCCTTTGCCAAATCCAAGGTCAAGGCAACGCTGCAACAACATCCGCTGGTCATGGAAGTGAGTCGCGCCACGCTGGAACTGGAACAGGGGAAAAACATTAACCTGATCTGGACCACGATGGAGCCAAAGTTCGAAAGCAACTTTCGTCCGATTCGCATCCCGCTGTATCGCGGCTTATATGGGCAGCGTATTTTTCTCATCAACAAGCGCCGTCAGGCCGATTTTGCCAAAGTCAAAACGCTGGACGATTTGCGTCAATTCAAGGCGGGAATCGGGTTTGGCTGGGGCATTGGCGATTTGATGGATGAAGCCAAACTACCCTTTACCCGAATGAAATATGACGGATTATTCAAGCTGCTCGATTTGGGCGGCATTGATTACATTCCACGGGGGGCGACGGTGGTATTTTCAGAATGGCGCAATCATCAGGTGGATGCCCCCAATCTGATGGTGGAACCGCATCTGGTCTTATCCTACCGCAACGATTTTATTTTCTATACCCATAAAAAAGATGAAGCAATGGCGCGCGTGATTGAAGCAGGCCTGCACAAAGCCTATGCCGACGGTTCATTCATGAAATTATTTAATGAGCATCCCGCCATTATTGAAGTAGTTAAAGAAGTCGCCTTGGACAAGCGCCTGCGGCTGGTGCTACCTGACAACACGTTATCCAAAGAGAATCTGGCGATTCCCGAGCGCTATTGGGCCAATAAGGCGGGGCGCTAAGCTGAGGTTTTCTCTCGAAATCAACACAATTCAATCGGCCTTTCACGCCCACAAAATCATTGCAGACGAATATTTGTTTGTATAATGGGCGCATTATTTACCTTCTTCGGAGACACGCTATGAACCAACACTTGAAAAAATTCTGGGCGGCAGGCTGTATGCTGTTGGCACTATCCTGCAATGCACTGGCGGTAGAAGTTGCGGGAGTCAAAATGGAAGACAGCGTGAAACTTGCCAATGTGGACTTAATACTCAATGGCGCGGGTGTTCGCACAAAAGCCATTTTCAAAGTCTATGTGGCAGGTTTGTATTTGGCCGAGAAAAAAACCACGGTGGCTGACGTTTTAGCCTTGGCTGGCCCACGACGTATGAAAATGGTCATGTTGCGTGAAGTATCGGGGGATGATTTTGGTGCCAGTTTCATGACCGGTTTAAATGCCAATGCTGATTCCGCAGAGAAGAAAAAACTGGTTAATCAAATACAACAGTTTGGCGAAATATTCAATTTGATACCGACCTTAAAAAAAGGCGATTCTATCTATCTTGACTGGATTCCCGGCCGTGGCACACAAAGCAGTGTCAATGGAAAACAGATAGGCGATATCATACCCGATCAGTTATTTTATAATGCCGTGCTAAAAATCTGGCTGGGCGACAAACCTGTCGATTCTTCGCTCAAGCCACAGTTACTTGGCAGCGCAAATTAACTTGGCTATTGCGGAGGAATACGAATGCCAGTGGATAAAATCGGCGCTTCGTTTCCTCCACTCGCAGTTCTTTTGTAAAATTCATTTTCTTTTTGACCAGCGCAAATTACAATGATTAAAGCCGTGTCTTAACGCAAATCACTGTATTCGATCTGATGCCAATTTCTGCCATTTCACCCGTAGCCAATAGTTTTACCCCGCCCGCCAATGGGGATCGCTTTGGCGCGCGCAATATCCGGCCGGCAGTCGAGCAAAACCCGCAAGCCAACAGCACCGTTGCCGCTGGTCGCAGCAGCATCACTACCGAAGGCAGCACCCAGGCCCAGGATGGCAACACCAACAACACCAGCGACGCCAACAGCACCAAACAGGGCAGCAAAGCGCAAAATAGCCGCTCCCAGCTCACCGATGAACAACGCGCCGTTGTTGCCAAACTCAAGGCGCGAGATCTTGAAGTAAGGCAACATGAAGCTGCACATTTGGCTGCTGCAGGTGGATTGGCTACTTCTGGCGCATCCTACACCTACCAAAAAGGGCCGGACGGGGTCGATTATGCGATTGGTGGCGAGGTAGGAATTGATGTCTCACCAGGCCGCACACCACAAGAAACGATTGAACGCGCCCGGATTGTACGCGCAGCCGCACTCGCCCCCGCAGAGCCTTCCGGCCCCGATTTAGCCGTCGCGGCGCAAGCACAACAGTTAGAATTACAAGCGCAAGCTGAATTGGCGCAACAACAAAGCCAAGGAAATCAGGATCAAAACCAACAATCTGAGCGCCGAAATCAGGTAAATCGTGCCTATGATGTGGGCAACCGCACAATTTCAGGTTTGCTCAATGTTTTTGCATAAAAAATCAGCCCGTCTTGCTGTACACTCAAACTGGTTTATCGCAATTATATCCAACGATGTAAGAAACAATCAATGAGCCAACCATTCAACCAAGAACATCGACCCAATCCTCGCCTGTGAAAGGTCTTTTGCATGAAAATTGTAGTAAGTGCTCAAAAATTACGCGACGCGAGCCCGATTCTATTATTTTTTGTGGCTTTGACAGTTGCAGCCATCATCGGACAAACCTGGTGGACGGTGGCACAAGATCGCCAGCTCACTTTGGAATCAGAAAAAGCCAATGGTTTAATCACGGTACGCTTGTTGGAAGAACATGCAACACAAACCATGCAAGATGCCGAGCGCAAACTCAATACCATTGCCAGTACCATTCACGCTTCCATTGAGAGTGGCCAAACCAGTAGCGATGAAGTGGCATTGCGCAAAGTCATCACAGAAGGTTTGCAAGACAACCGCTTCCTCACTGCATTACAATTTGTTAACTTGGATGGTAAAAGTTGGGTTACATCACTCGATTATCCGGCCCATCAGGTAGATGGCTCAGATCGGCTGTATATTGATTACCTGCTCAAACATCCCGAGCACAAAAAACCCGTCATTGGACGCCCATTCCAACGTTATTACGACAATCGTTTGGTATTACCCATGGCGATCAATTTATATGACATCAGCGGCAGGCATTTGGGCTTGATCAGTACCGATATCAGTGTCTCTTACTTCAGTAATGTGTATGCACGGGTGGCGAAAAACAGTCAGGCGATTGTGTCACTGTTTTTAAATGATGGACATGTCATTGTGCGCTCACCATTTGACGTACATTATATCGATCTCGATATTTCTGGTTCAGCCGCATTAAAAAAACTCAATCGAGGATCGGTCGAGGGATCGTTTGAAGACAGCGTATTTTTAAACGAGAAAGAACCGCAAAACCGTTTATTTACCTACCACAAGATGGCATCCTTCCCCATTACCACGGTATTTGGCCGCGATTTTGATAGCATTTTACGCGCATGGGAAGATCGTACTCGTGATCGGATTTTATTTGCCAGCGCAACCATTATTTTAATTGCAACATTGACATTTTTCTTGCTGATTCATATTCGCCGCCTGCATCAATCCGAGCGCTCATTGCGCAATAGCGAAATTAAGTTCGTTAGTCTGTTTCAACGCTCCCCTGTACCTTTGGCATTGCTCAGTTTTAGCAATGATCAATATCTGGAAGTTAACGATGCAATGTTGCAACAAGTTGGATATACACGG
>CAMBDR010000042.1 GCA_945864765.1 Janthinobacterium lividum
ATCGATGGTGCTGTTGCGCTCTTGCACCACGGCCAAAATGTTTTTGGTGACAAAGCGCAGCGAATTGACCAAGCCTTCACACTCAATCGTAAACTGGCCTTGCCACTGGATTTTCATGTCGTTGTTCTGGGTAAAATCCAGAATGCTATACACTTGCGGCGCGGCAATTTCTACCGTGCGGGGGGAAAATACGGCGGTATCCTGAAATTGCACAATCGGGGCCTGAAAGCCTTCAAAACCGAAATCTTGCTGCAGCGGTTGCACTGCCATAATCACGGCTTCTGGAATAAAAATCGGCAATTTGTCGCCAAAGCGGGCGCGGTAGCGTTGTTTGAAGGTTTCAATCACTTCCACCTGTTTTTCACGCAGCATGGCCACATGAATCATTTCGCAAATCACAAAGTCTACCGGCTCCGGCGGCAAGTATTCAAAGGCATCGGCATGGATCACCTCAACCTTATGACCGTTGCGATTACCCGACAAAAGCCGCCGCGCTTCACGCACCATATCCGGATTAAATTCAACGCAATATACTTTTTCGGCCTTGGCTGCGGCAAACCAGGACAATACGCCCGTACCGCCACCCAATTCCAACACTTTGGCACCGGGGAAAACGGCGTAATCAATCGCCGCCTTGAAATTTTTCATCCGGTTTTCATCCATCAACATATTGTGATGGTAATGCAGTGGGATGAATTGCCCCAAGTAACAACTTTCAATCTCGCGTTCGTTTAACATACGCTTTTCCTTTGTCTGTGGCGAGGTGGATGAAGAACAATCTGTGTTGACGACATCTTCATTATTATTCATTCGCACCGAAAGCAAAGGAGAGATTTGAGCTGCTTTTATGGCGTAATTCATTTTGTTGAGCCAGCATTGGGGTTTGTTGATGGTGTTGGAGCGGTCGCTGCTTTCGCCACAGCCCGTTTTTTGATTTGAAATTGCAATCCTTCAACAATTTCCGTGTTATTGAAAATTTTTGCCATTTCAACCGCATCATAACCTTGCTCATTTTTTAGCGAAATATTGGCCCCCGCGTCGAGCAGCAATTTCACGCCGAGAATATGGCCGCCCCGCGCTGCCATCATGAGGGCGGTGGTGCCATTGGGCGAGGTGGCGTCCGGGTTGGCTTTGTGATCAAGCAATAATTGCAAAATGGCTTGGTCGCCGATGGCGGCGGCATAATGTAATGCAGTCCAACCGGGGCGGTTGACCTTGGCACCACGTGCCAGCAAGGCTTTCACGGCGTCCAGATTGGCCCTGAAAGCCGCAATCATCAGTGCGTTATCGCCATTGTTGGATTTTAATTCGAGATCGATATCCGGAGCCTTTAACAAAGCACGCACTGCACGCATCGAATCTTCACGCAGGGCTAAAATCAAGGCACTGTCGCCGCGCTCTGGCTCCGTAATATTTGGGCTTAAGCCTTCTTTTAACAGTTCACTGATGACGATGTGATTATCAACCTTGGCCGCCTGAAAAAAATCATCCTGAACCCCGGCCATGGCGGCGGAAACGCCACATAACAGCGAGGCAAACAAAACCAGGCGGGCCAGAGCTTGCACGCAAAATCGGGTGAAAATGGGTGAAATAACGGGACTCATTCCAGCTCCTTGGGCAGTGGTAATTGAAATAATTGGAAAAAGTTGCGGCTGGTATGCCGCGCAACCAGCGCCAAAGGCAAGCCTTTCAAACTGGCCAAACATTCGCCGACATGCCTTACAAAACCAGGTTCATTCATTTTGCCGCGAAACGGCACCGGGGCAAGATAGGGGGAATCGGTTTCAATGAGCAGTCGCTCCAAAGGCAGGCTTTGCGCCACTTGCTGCAAAGCTTTGGCGCTTTTAAAGCTGATGATGCCGGAAAAAGAAATATAAAACCCCATGGCTATGGCCGCCTGCGCCACTTCCAGCGATTCGGTAAAGCAATGCAATACGCCACCTGCCCCACCTGCTTGCGTGCCTGCGCCCTCTTCCTGCATGATGCGAATGGTATCTTCGGAAGCGGCACGAGTATGAATGATCAAAGGCTTGCCCGTGCTGCGCGAGGCGCGGATATGGGTGCGAAAGCGCTCGCGCTGCCATTCCAAATCGCCCGTCAAACGATAATAATCCAGCCCGGTTTCACCAATCGCAATCACTTTGGGGTGTTGCGCCAAGTCCTGCAGCATGGCCAAACTGGGTTCGGGCGTATTTTCATAATCGGGGTGGACACCAACCGAGGCATACAAATGCGGATGCGCATCAGCCAAAGCTAACACCTTGGGCAAATTGGGCAAGTCAACCGCGATGCATAAAGCGTGGCTGACTTGATTTTCTTGCATTTTCTGCAGAATTTCTGGCAAGCGCGACGAAAGTTCAGGAAAATCCAGATGACAATGTGAATCAATAAACATAAAAAAACCAATAAAAATAAAACCTGATACAAATAAAACCCCAAACCAGGGCCAAGCCATTCGCTGACTACAAGGTATTACAAGGTATGGGTGGCACGCGATGAGCGCAAAGCCGCACCCAATAATTCTTCGATGCGCAATTTCACGCGCTGACCGCTTTCATCATCCGGGAAATGCACGCCGATGCCTTGTGCCTTGCTGTTATGGGCACCGGCCGGGGTAATCCAGGCTACCTTCCCTTCGATTGGATATTTGGCCGGATCATCCATCAAGGTCAAAATCAAATAAATTTGATCGCCAATTTTATAGGCCTTGGTGGTAGGCACAAAAATGCCAGCGTTTTTCAAAAATGGCATAAACGCAGCATAGAGCGCCGCCTTTTCTTTAATCGCCAGCGACAAGACCGAAGGTCTTGCAATGGGCGCTACTGCGGGTGCGGCGGCCGATATTGTGCCAGGTGGGCTGGTTGCCATGGGTAAACCTTTCAAACATAAAGTGCAGAATAATCGAGCAACATATCCTCAATAAACAATTTGGGCGCAAGCGGATGGTCCACAATCAACCGACGTTGATTCATCAATTTGAGCGTTTTTAACAGCCGATTCAATTCCAAACGGGACGCCAATGCCGCAAGCGCTTTCACATGCCGGGGATAATAGCGAATTGTGCCAGTAAGTTTGTAAGAAAACAAGTCATATAACCAGCGTTGCAAACATAAGAGCAATTGGCTGACGGGCATTTTTTGCAATTTTTCTGCCGCTTTCAAGGTCGATTCGATTCCCGGTTGCATTAATTGCTGTAAAAACCAATCCAACTCTTCACGTTGTCCTTGCTGTGCCGCATCTCTTGCGGCCAATGGCGCGCCACCCTGCTCTGCCAGCCAACTGGCGGCGTCTGACACCGATTGTTGTTGCAACCAGGTGAGTGCGGCTTGCGATTCAGGCAAACTCAAGCCGAATTTGCGACAACGAGACAAGATGGTAGGCAACAAGCGGTTGATGCTGTCGGTCACCAATAAAAACACCGTGTTTGGTGGTGGTTCTTCCAGGGTTTTAAGTAAAGCGTTTGATGAGGCCATATTCAAGGCATGCGCCGGGTATAGCACCACCACGCGCAAGCCCTGACGATGGGTGGAAATATTCATAAAGTCGCTCAAGGCGCGAATTTGATCGATTTTGATTTCTTTTGAGGGTGCCGTTTTACTGGCTTTTTTACCCTCCGCGCCCTCAGCTGCGGCCTCGCCAGCGCCTTCGGCTTCGCCAAGGTCGCCCTCTTCCAAGGCTTCGGGGCGCACGCGGCGAAAATCGGGATGACTCATTTGTTCAAACCAGGTACATGAGGCACAGGTGCCGCAGGCGTGGCCCTCTGCCAACGACTGTTCGCACAGCAACGACTTGGCCAGATATTCTGCCAGCCTGGTTTTACCAATACCGTTGGGGCCGTGCAACAAAATCGCATGCGGCATGCGCTGGCGCAAATTCTGCAGTTGCTGCCAGGCAGCAGTTTGCCAGGGGTATAAGGATAAGCCGTTGGCCGAGGTGATAGCCGTATTCATGCTGTGCCAACCTGAGTAAAAAATGCCGTCAAATGCGCATGCACGGCGGTTGAAATTTGCGCGATGGTTTGGCTGGAGTCAATAATGCGAAAGCGTTGGCTGTCGTTGGCGGCACGGCGCAGATATTCGGCCCGGGTGGCGCTAAAAAAATCGGCTTGTTCCTGCTCAAATTTATCCGGCGTGCGTTCCACCAGCAAGCGCGCCTTGGCCACGTCGAGTGGTAAATCGAATAAAAAAGTCAGATCGGGCTGCAAATTCGGGTGTACCCACTGTTCCAATTGCGCCAATTTTTCCAAGCTCACTTTGCGCCCACCACCTTGATAGGCAAAGGTGGCATCGGTAAATCGATCCGACACCACCCAATTACCTTGTGCCAGCGCTGGTTCAATCACCTGAGCAAGATGTTCGCGCCGGGCGGCAAACATCAACAGGGTTTCGGTTTCACGATGCATAGGCTCATGCAACAATAATTCGCGCAATTTTTCACCCAGGGGCGTGCCGCCGGGTTCGCGCGTGGACACCACCCGCACACCATGGGCCTGCAGGCAAGTTTGCAGATAACTGACCACGCTGGCAATATGGGTCGATTTTCCCGCCCCGTCAATGCCTTCAAAGGAAAGAAACTGTCCGCGCTTATTTGTCATGATGCACTCGTTGATATTGGTTCACGGCTTGATTATGATCACTTAAATTGTTAGAAAACTTACTGGTGCCATCGTTACGGGAGACAAAATACAAGGCCTCGGTCTTACTTGGCCCCAAGGCGGCCGCCAATGCAGCCACGCCCGGCAAGGCAATTGGGGTGGGCGGCAAGCCGCTGCGAGTATACGTGTTATACGGGGTATCGGTTTCCAAATCACGTTTGTGGATTTTGCCTTGATAGCGCTCGCCCATACCGTAAATGACCGTGGGGTCGGTTTGCAACAACATGCCGCGCCGCAATCGATTCACAAACACGCCGGCGATTAAAGACCGTTCCGACTTTTGCCCGGTTTCCTTTTCCACTATCGACGCCATAATTAAGGCTTGATAACGATTGCGGTAGGGTAATCCGGGGTCGTGTTTTTCCCAGGCGCTATCCAAATGTTTCATCATGGCAGCATGCGCCTGTTTAAAAATAATAATGTCGCTTGAACCTTTGGCAAATAAATAGGTATCCGGGAAGAATAAGCCTTCAGCCTTGTCAAAATTTGGTGCAACTTTGGCTAATAACTCGCGCTCCGAGAGTTGGCTGGTATCGTGCTTGAGGCCCAGATGTTTATCCATGGCCAGGCGCATTTGTTTAAAAGTCCAGCCTTCGATGATGACGATCGATTCTTGTGCAAATTCGCCACGCACCAATTGGTCGATCAGGCGCAACGGTGTGGTTTGGGGTTTAAGCTCATAGGAACCGGCTTTGAGTTTGCTCTCCTTGCCGGTCAGGCGCACCAGGATCCCAAATAGCGCAGACTGCAAGGGAATACCAGCCGCATTGATTTGCTGCACCGTGCTACCAAGCCCGCTGCCAGGTTTGATCGTGAAAGGAATCGGTTCAACATTTTCGGCGATGGCACTCCCGGCCCAATCGTAAAGGCCCCAACTGACAGCACCGAATAACAGTAGCAAGACAAACAAAAACTTTTTCATAGGCACATAATGTGTAGGGAAATGCCCTGCATTTTACCCAAAACGGGAAGGAGAACTCTATAATAAGGCCGTCACACTCATGCCTAACGAGGATATCTTCACCATGATCGAACAATGGAAGCAGTTTTTGCGCGACAACGGCGCGCAATTTGCAGAGCAGGAAATAGCGTATTTTACCTCTTCTGGCGAATTTACAGATTGGAATACGGGTTTTGTGACGCCATTATTGCAGCTTGGCGTGATCGTCGCCGAGGGGGCAGAGGCGGCTGATTTTTTACACAAGCAATTGAGCAATGATGTCAATCACTTGACCACAGAAACGGCGCGTCTGGCCGGTTATTGCAGCCCGAAGGGACGTTTGCTCAGTACGCTGCTGTTGTGGCGCGAAGCGGATAAAAACAGCGATCAAATTTTTCTGCAATTACCTGCCACTTTATTACCCGCCATTCTCAAGCGCTTGCGGATGTTTATTTTGCGCGCCAAAGCCAGTTTGCGCGACGCTTCCGATGACACGATATTATTGGGTCTGGGGGGGGCGCAAGCGACGCAGGTACTTGGCAACTGGTTTGCGCAATTACCTGATACGCCTTATGGCACGGCGAGCAATGAATATGGTTGCGTGATTCGTGTGGCCGATGCTTTCGCTGCGGCACGTTATGAATGGCGCTTGACAAGCCAACTGGCCGAGCAGATTTGGCCGCAATTAACGCAACAACTGGCCCCGGTGGCAAGCCGGGTCTGGGGCTTGAGCGAGATTGCCGCAGGCGTGCCGCAAGTGCTACCCGCCACGCAAGAAAAATTTGTGCCGCAGATGATTAATTATGAATTGATCGGTGGTGTCAATTTCAAAAAAGGCTGTTATCCAGGGCAAGAGATTGTGGCCCGCAGCCAATATTTGGGCAAACTCAAACGCCGCATGCATGCGGCGCGCATTGTTGGCGCGCAAGTAGTGCAGGCGGGCGATGAGGTATTTTCTATGGATGATCCGAATCAAGCGTGTGGCATGGTGGTTAATGCCGAGCGCGCCGCCGATGGCGCATTTGCCTGCCTGATCGAAATTAAAATTGCACTGCTGGGCAGTTCGATTCGGCATGCGTCAATTGATGGCCCGATTTGCGAATTTGGCCCTCTGCCCTATGCGTTGGATGGCTTGGAATAAAAAAAATGGCCAAAAGATGATATTTGGCTACGCAATGAATGAGTGCTATTGCGTGCTATTGGTAACGACTTGATGATGACTGTCATTGGAATCCGGCTTGGCAGGATCAGGGTTGCTGCCTGATAAGTTTTGTAGTGCGAGCGGCACTTTAAAAGAAAACACCGAGCCACGCCCCACGCGCGAACGCAATTCCATATTGGTGCCGATTGCGTTACACAGTTGGCGCACATTATTTACGCCCAAACCGTGCCCACCGCCCTTTTTGAAGGTGCCATAGCGAGTTTTAATGCTTTCGGCGAAGGTGACAAAATTGGCTTGCCCATCTGGAGTGTCTGCATTGGGAATGCCGCTGCCGGTATCGTGTACTTCCACCCAACATTGACCGCGACGAGCACGGAAAGCGACCAAAATGCGGCCTTCTTCGGTGTTGTTGATGGCGTTGACGATCAGATTGGAAATGATGCGCCAGAAAATATCTTCATCGGTCATGATGGCGAAATCAAGCGCGGAACGCGAGCCGCGCTCTGGTCGGCTTGGGTCAATTAATACCGACAGGGTTCCTTTGTACAAATTAAAGCCGATACCTTTGTCATGCGCGGCATTTAAAAATTGCGCCCACAGGCGATCAGCCAGATATTCAACTGAAACCAATTCAAGGGTTGGGGCTTCCAGTTTGGTGGTGATTTTGGCATTGTGAATGGTGTCGTCGATCAAATGGCCCAAGCCATCGACTGCAGCAATCAGCTTTTGCGCATAGTCTTCCTGCTCATGCTCGGTGTGGGCTTGCGTCAGTTGGCGCGCAAAATACGAAATGCCCATCAAGGGCTGAGCAAGATCATGGCTGGCGTCACGCAGGATTTCATTACGTTTGGCCAAATCAACCAGCATTTCTTCGCGTTGCACATTGGCAGATTGCAACTCAACATTTTTTGTGGCGAGTTGATCCAACACGATTTCACGCTGTTGCCTCGCCAAATCCAAAGATTTTGCGGATTCAAAGTGAAGTACATTCTGCGAATAAATATATTTATGTATTTTTCTATGATAAATACATATGCCAATAGCAACCAAAAAGGCAATATAATAAAGATAGAAATAGGCTTGATAAAACCAGAAAATGTAGCCAATAGTGAAGGTAACAGCTAAAGTCCAATAGGCTTGCCTTCGGTGGTGTTCCTCACTCCGAATTCGCATGAACCTCGTTTTTGAATGTTTGCGCCATAATCCAATCACGCCGAACACAGGCCAAGCAGCATAAGCTTCGCCGCGTGTATTTTTTTCATCTATTAATTTTGCAGGCAGCAAAAGGCGAGTAAACTTTAAAAAGAAAAAAGAATTTGCCAATATAAAAAAACCTGCGGGAGACAACTTAAAATAGGACAGGCACAGCCCTACGAAAGTCGTCAAGACTTCATACAGTAAAATTTCTCGTATGTCCCATACTAATTCATTATTGGTAAAACACAAGCTCAGCGTAAAAACTGAGCTTGTCAAAAAGAAACCCCGAATATACCAATCGAAACTTATGGGTATTTTTTGCAACAATGTACTAACAAAAATTTCCGCAGAAAGTATGAACGCCCATAGCAAAAATCTTGTAACAATCTCGGTTGCTAAAATTGGATTCATGTATTCCGGTCAGGGACGACGCCCGTTAAATTATCTATTTTCCACCCTGATTTCCATTCGTAGCATCACCGACGCTAATGTCCAGAGTGGTTGCTCCATCACCAAAAGCAGCCGCATGGGGTGACACGTGTTGGTGCGCATCAAAAGCAGCTACAGGGATTACGCCGATAGCACTAAACAAATCAAAATTGAACATGGTTGTCTCCATCTAAGTTGGTCAGGGAAATTGCAGTATATCAATAATTTCCAATCATGGGAACTTTTTTTTGGGAAACTTTCTCATTCTCAAAAAGAAAACAACATTTGGCGCAAAAAAAGCTATGCGCCCTATTATTTCACAAAAATGCCCTACAATCCCCAACGTCTTTACCACAGAAAATTATTTTGCTTCTCAATGCAGCGCCAGGGCGATTAATCGTCTCTCCGGCGGTGTTGCGCGTACTTGCTATGTTACAATACACTATTGACGTTTTGCAGTATAACTCATCAACTTTCGTCAATCCGTATTATAATGCAAGGCGGTAATCAATCGTGATACTTTTGCATGGTTAGCAATGCCTTGATTTTAACAACACACTAGCAAGTTCTATTTCACCTGGCTAAATTATGACACAACTATTCAACGAAAAAATAATGATTGTAGAAGATCATGAAATGATCATCGATAGCGTGGTTAAAAGTCTACGCGACGAGTTTGAAGTTGTCGTGGCTAAAACCCCCGAAGAGATGCGTGCCAACCTGGCAAAAGACCGTTATGCTTTGGTTTTGATGGATTTGGATTTGCGCGATGGCTCCAGTGGCATCGACCTGTTGCCAGAATTAAACAATGCGCAAATTCCAACCATGATTCTTTCGGGCACCGCATCCAAAGCGGATTTACGCACCTGCGTTGCCATGGGGGTGCGTGGCTTTTTTGATAAACGCGACAGTGAGTCCAAGCTTTTGCCCTCGATTCAAGCCGTGGTCGCGGGATATCAATCCTTTCCACCCGGCGTATTGGCCAGTTTGCATCAGGATGACCACGATAAATTGCCGCGCATGTCCAAACGTGAGTTGGACGTGTTAAATCAAGTGTTTGTGGTGCCAGTGCGTCCCAACGAAGTGATCGCAGAAGGCTTGCATCTTTCCACTGGCCGCGTCAAAAACATCCTGACCGACTTATTCCGCAAATTTGAAGTTAATACGCGCCATGAGTTGTCGCTGGAAGCGCGGCGTCGCGGTTATCACCCGGAACAGCGCACCCCGGTCATCGCTCCGCGCAAGGCCTTGGGTTCAAGCATACCCGCCAGCGCACTCAAACCGAAGGTGGAACTGGAAGCGCCTGTGGAAGCAGTCTTGGACGACGACGGGGAAGATTGGCACGATACGCACTAAGCCGCCCTTTTTTCGCGCATCATTCGGGCATCATTTAACTGGCATTTCATCGGATGAAATGCCAGTTTTCACAATCGACCCTGCTCATGGTGAAATTTTCTCAAATGACTGAATGGTTTGTCGCCATTGATCCGGCACAGCAACACCTTTCCCAATTTCCGTATCGGTGTAGACATAGGTCTGTTCACCGCTGATGATCATTTTTTGCCCCAAAAAGATTTCTTGCACAAAGCGCAATGAGGAGCGACCTAATTGCGCGCAGCGAAAGCCGATTTCCAACTCATCATCAAAGCGGGCGGAAGCAAAAAATTCCACCACCGATTTGCGCACAAACAACACCCGCTGCGCCTGATGCTGCGCCATGGCATTGGGCAAACCCAGTGCACGACAATATTCGTCGAATGCGACATGGATGTATGCGGGATAGTGTGCGTTAAAAACAACACCAACCGGGTCAACCTCGGCCCAACGTACCCGCAAATGGTGAAAAAAGGCAAAATCGGCATGGGCCATAATCTTAATTCCCAGCCTTTAATTTGGCACGCAATAATTCACCAATTTGTGGTGTGGCCAAGTAAGGGTCACCCGGATTGGTTTGGCTTACCATTTCGCGCATCCGAACTTCTACATTGGCTAAGGCGTGCGGATGGGAGTAGATATAAAATTGGCCGTGTTCAATCGCATCAAAGGTGAGCCGCGCCACATCACTGGCACTCACTTTACCTGAGCTGACGGCTTTTTCAACCAGGGACTGCGCCGCCTTTTGGCTGGCCGTGGCTTCGCCCACCGAATCAGCCCGATTTCGCTTCGACTGGGTAATGCCAGTGGGCACAAAATACGGGCACAATACCGAGGCCATGATTGGTGCATTAACCAATTGCAAATCGTGATAAAGCGATTCAGACAAGGAAACCACGGCATGCTTGGAAACATTGTAGATGCCCATCGCCGGGGCATTCAACAGGCCAGCCATTGAGGCGGTATTGACAATATGGCCTTCGTAGTCAGGGTCTTGTTTGGCACACGCCAGCATCAGCGGCGTAAATATTCGCACGCCATGGATTACCCCCCACAGATTGACGCCCAATACCCATTCCCAATCGGCGACCGTGTTTTCCCACACCAGGCCGCCCGAGCCAACGCCCGCATTATTAAATACCAAATGCACCGCGCCCCAGGTCGTCATGGCGGCATCGGCTACCGCTTGCACCTGGTTCGCGTCGCGCACGTCGCAATGGCGGGCAATCACTTGCGCACCTTGAGCAGCAAGTTCGCTTCGGGTTTGCTCCAGGGCATCGTCCTGAACGTCGGCCAAAACCAATTTCATGCCATATTTGGCACCGAGTAAAGCAAATTCACGACCCAAGCCACTGGCGGCACCAGTAATCACGGCGACACGATTTTCGAGTGTTTTCATAAATACAAACCCTTACAAATTGATTTTGCCAAGTGAGGCATGCTTACCCGACCGCCGAAACCCCACCATCCACCGCCAACACCTGGCCAGTGATGTGCTTGCTGGCATCGGAAGCAAACAACAAGGTTGCCCCTTTTAAATCTTCATCGTCACCAATGCGTTGCAACGGTGCGCCCCGTGCCAATTTCTCTTCGCCCAAATTATCCAAAATACCTTTGGTCATTTTGGAAGGGAAAAAGCCGGGTGCCAAGGCATTCACGGTAATACCGTAAACGCCCCACTCTCCGGCCAGGGTTCGGGTGAAATTAATCAACGCCGCTTTGGAGGTATTGTAGGCGATGGTTTGCATGGTGCCCGGCGGGTTACCGGCAAAACCGGCAATCGAGGCGACATTAATGATGCGTCCATAGCGACGCGGTATCATCGACTGTTTGCCGACGGCCTGGCTCAGCAGGAAAATGCTGCGAATATTCAAATTCATCACTTTGTCCCAAGCCTCTACCGGAAAATCTTCGGCGGGTGCCCCCCAGGTTGCGCCCGCATTATTGATCAAAATATCAATATGCCCCAGTGCCGCCAAACTTTGCGCCACCAGAGGCCCGATCGCCGCTTCATTACTCAAATCCGCTACCAGAACCGAGGCTGAAATACCTTGCTGCTTCAATTGTTCACAAGCGTGGTCAAGTTCATTTTGCTTTCTTGCAGTGAGCACCACTTTGGCCCCCTGCTCGCCCAGGGCTTGCGCCATTTGTAGGCCCAAACCACGCGAACCACCCGTTACCAGGGCTGTTTTGCCACTTAAGTCAAATAACTGCTGAGTACTGCGAATTTTGCCTGTCATGCGTAACTCCATAAAAAAAGCGCTGGCTAAACCTAAAGTCAAAACCAGGCGTCTTGCATTTGTAAGGTGGTGGTATCAATACTGGCCAGCAAATCCAATTGCTGGCTCACTTTGGGCAGTTCCCAGTGAAAGAAGTACTGGCAAGCCTGCATTTTTCCTTTGTAAAAGTCATCGTCCTTTGCATGTGCCAGCATGGCTTGTTGCAACCAGAACCAGGCAACCGTGATATGCCCCATGGCTTCGAGGTAGAGCGAGGCATTGGCCAGGGTTTTATTCATGTCGCCTGTTGCGTGCAAGGCCTGGGTGACCTCAACCGCGCGTTGCAAAGCACTGCCCAGCGCGCCAGCATAGCCCGCGAGCGCGGGTACGGCCATTGCCGCAGCGATGGTGACTTGCACTTTTTGGACAAAGGTTTTAAGTAGCAAGCCCTGTTGCATCACCACTTTGCGGCCTAATAAATCCAAACCATGAATGGCATGCGTGCCTTCGTGAATCGGATTGAGGCGATTATCCCGGTACATTTGTTCCACCGGAAATTCACGCGTATAACCATAGCCGCCATGCACTTGAATCGCCAGATCATTGGCGGCCAGACACCATTGCGAAGGCCAGGATTTGGCAATCGGGGTGAGAAAGTCGAGCAATAACACTGCTTCCTGGCGTTGGGCTTCGGTTTCAGCGGTTTTTTCATCATCCACCAGGCGCGCACAATATAAAATCAGCGCCAAACCGCCTTCCACATAGGTTTTTTGCGCCAACAGCATACGCTTGACATCGGTATGTTGAATGATGGGAATTTGCGGGGTCGAAGGGTCTTTGGCTTGCGGATGCCGTCCTTGCGGGCGGTTGCGCGCATAGTCAAGCGCATGCAAGTAACCGGTGTAGCCCAACATGACAGCACCCAGACCGACGCCGATGCGTGCTTCATTCATCATGCTGAACATATAACCGAGGCCATGATGTTCTTTGCCGACCAAATAGCCAATCGCCCCGCCCTGCCCATTCGGCTGGAACTTGCCTTCGCCAAAATTAAGCAGGCAATTGGTGGTGCCACGATACCCCATTTTATGATTCAAGCCGGCCAACACCACATCATTGCGCGGCCCCAGGCTACCATCTTCCTGCACCAAAAACTTGGGCACGATGAATAATGAAATACCCTTCACGCCGGGAATCAATTTACCATCCGGGCCAGGTACTTTGGCCAATACCAGATGAATGATATTGTCGGAAATCGATTGTTCGCCGCCGGAAATCCACATTTTATTGCCGAACAGGCGGTAACTACCATCCTCTTGCGGCTGCGCCCTTGTGGTGATGTCGGACAGGCTGGAGCCCGCTTGCGGCTCCGACAAACACATGGTGCCAAAAAAACGCCCTTGCAACATGGGCCGCACAAAGGTATCAATTTGCTTTGGGCTACCGTATTTGAGCAGGGTATTGGCGTTGCCGATGGTTAAAAACGCATAACCGGTGCTACTCACATTGGCCGCAAAAAAGAAGGCCGACAGCGCTTTTTCCACCACCACCGGCAATTGCATGCCGTCGTATTCATAGTCTTGCCCGGCGGCCATTAAACCGGCCTCGCTAAAAGCACGCAGGGCGATGCCAATTTCCGGGTTGAGGTGAACGGTTTCACCATCAAAATGCGGTTCGATCCGGTCATTTTTGCTGTAATGGGGGGCGAACAGATCGGTGGCGATTTGTTCGCCCGTATCGAGCGCCGCATCGAAGCTTTCGCGGTTATGATCAGCATAGTGAGCACGGCTGCATAATTGCTCAACCTGCAGCCATTCGTAGAGTAAAAACGTGAGATCACGTCGCGATAAAAGTTTCGATTGCATAAGTGCGCTCAGGGTTAATAATTGAGTTTAATGACTGGCAAAAAGGTTTGGCTTAAGTTCTACGT